>JADLHE010000512.1 GCA_020848965.1 Saprospiraceae bacterium | reverse complement strand
GATATTTTCAAGTGTCTTCATGGCATATCAGTTTTCAAGCTCAAAATTAGGCAATAAACGAAATAAACGAAAATTTATTGCCAAAATAAATACCAATTCCCTCAACTTATCCTCCCCCAATGCCTCCCCCTCTTAGTATCCTTTTCTAGTTGCTCCCGCATCATCACATTCAGCGGGTGCTGCAATTCCGGGTCTTTTTCCAAAATCCGCAGTGCAATCTCACGGGCATTCCGGAGGATTTCCCCATCCCGCCCCAGGTCGGCGATGTGGAGGTTGAGCAGGCCGCTCTGCTGGGTGCCCTCGATATTGCCGGGGCCACGCAGGCGCAGGTCGGCCTCGGCGATTTCGAAGCCGTCGGTGGTGCGCACCATGGTGGCGATGCGCTCACGGGCGTCGGTGCTCAGTTTGAAGTCGGTCATGAGGATGCAGTAACTCTGGTCGGCGCCACGGCCCACCCGGCCCCGTAGCTGGTGCAGTTGCGAGAGGCCGAAGCGATCGGTGTTCTCGATGACCATCACGCTGGCGTTCGGTACGTTTACCCCCACCTCGATTACGGTGGTCGCAATCATGATTTGCGTCTCGCCCCGCACGAAGCGCTGCATCTCGAAATCCTTGTCGGCGGGCTTCATCTTGCCATGCACGATGCTGATTTGGTACTGCTCGATGGGGAACTCCCGACTGAGCACCTCGTAGCCTTCCATCAGGTTTTTCAGGTCCATCTTCTCGCTCTCCTCGATGAGCGGGAACACGACGTAAATCTGGCGGCCCTTCGCAATCTCCTCCTTCATAAAGCCGAAGACCCGCATCCGGTGATTCTCCGTGCGGTGCGAGGTGGTGATGGGCTTGCGGCCCGGCGGCAATTCATCAATCACCGACACATCGAGGTCGCCGTAGAGCGTCATGGCGAGGGTGCGGGGGATTGGGGTGGCCGTCATCACGAGCACGTGCGGGGGCAGCGGCTTGCTTTTTTTCCAAAGGGAAGCCCGCTGCGCCACGCCGAATCGGTGCTGCTCGTCGGTGATGGCAAGGCCGAGGTTTTGGAACTCCACCCAGTCCTCGATGAGGGCGTGCGTGCCGATGAGGATATGGATCTCGCCGTTTTTGAGGTCGGCCAGTATCTTTTCCCGCTTCTTTCCCTTGATGCTCCCGCTAAGGTAATCCACCCGGATGCCCAGCCCCTCCACCATTTGGCTGATGCCGATGAGGTTCTGTTGCGCAAGTATCTCGGTGGGGGCCATTAGGCAGGCTTGGTAGCCGTTGTCCAGCGCCAAGAGCATGGAGAGCAGCGCCACGACGGTCTTTCCGCTGCCCACATCGCCCTGCACGAGGCGGTTCATCTGCACCCCGGCACCGAGGTCGGCCCTGATTTCCTTGATGACCCGCTTCTGTGCGCCCGTAAGTTCGAACGGCAGTTTTTCCTTGTAAAATTGGTTGAAATGCTCGCCCACCTTGCCGAATACATAGCCCTTGATGGCAGTCTTGCGGCGGTGCTTGCTCTGCAAAAAGCGCATTTGGAGGTAAAAAAGCTCCTCGAATTTCAGACGGTTGGTAGCAGCGTCCAGTTCTTTTTGGCTGGGGGGGAAATGAATCCAGCGCATCGCATCGAAGCGGCTGGGCAGGTGCAATTTTTGGAGGAGATAATCGGGCAGGTTTTCCGGCAGGTCTTTGGGCGTCAGCTTCTCGAACAGTGCCTCGGTGAGCCGTCGGCGGCCCTTGGCTTCCAGGCCCTTGGCGTTCAGTTTGTCGGTGCTGCGATAGACTGGGGCAAAGGTGCGGGCGGCTTCGAGGTTCTCCTCGCTCACCTCCTCCAGTTCGGGGTGGGTGATGTTGATGAAGCCGTTGAAGCTGTTGATTTTGCCGAAGGCAACATACGGCGAACCGACTTTCAGGTTTTTCTCCAGCCAGTAAATCCCTTGAAACCAGACCAGTTCCACGACGCCCGTCTCGTCCCGCAGCCGTCCGACGAGCCGCCGCTTGCCGCCCTCGCCCATGATGTCCAATTTCCGAAGGATGCCCTTGAGTTGCACCTCCCCACTTTCCTCACTTAACTCATTGATTTTGTGGAACTTGGTCTTGTCCACGTAGCGGTACGGGAACGCATGAAGCAGGTCGCCGAAGGTATGGATGGCGAGTTCTTTTTTGAGCATGTCGGCCTTCACGGTGCCGACGCCCTTGAGGTATTCGATGGCGGTGTCGAGCATTTCAGTTTGCAGCTTGTCCGCCTTTGGCGGGTTCGTCAGGTCTTGTCCCGATTTCTCGGGATGGCAGTGGGCAGTCGGAGACTGCTGAATGGCAAGTGCCAAGGTGGGCAAAGATAGGAGCTAAGCTGTTCATTCATTTTTCCATCGTGAATGAAAATGCGAATCCCTTCAACATTCTTTTAACTTTGTCGAACAAAACCTAATCGCCAACTGAGTGCTTACCTACCAAAAATACCCGCCGTCCCCCCTCCTCAGTCCCTATGTGGAGTGCTTCTTCGTGTGGCAATGGACGGTAGGTGCCAAGTTGCGAAGCATTGATTCTCCTCCTAATGGCTTTTGCTCCTTGGTCATCAACTATGGCGACAGGTACGGGGCCAGCGACCTCCTCAAAGGGCCGAGCGATGTCCCTCGGTCGTTCATGTCGGGGCAGTTCACCACCCGGTACCAATTGCAGTTGCAGGGCAAAATAGGCATGGCGGGCATCGTGTTCAAACCGGCGGGCATGGCGGCGTTTTTCAAGGTGCCGATGTACGAACTGGCGGGCGAGCGGCTCTGCTTCGAGGACGTTTTTGGGCCGGAAGCCCGTGAACTGATAGCGCAGGTTGCCGAGGCATCCCTCCCGACAGACAAGGCGGCCCTGTTGGACTCATTCCTGATGGAACGCTTGGGCAAGGGGGCGGCCAAAGACCCGGCACTCGACTTTGCGGCCAACCACATTGTGGCGCAGAACGGCATCGTGCGCATGGACGACCTGCTGCGCACGGCCTGCATGAGCCGCCGCAACTTCGAACGGAAGTTCCTCGAAAGGGTGGGCGTCAGCCCAAAATACTACGCTCGGCTGCGCCGCATCAGCCATATTTGTTATTCGATTGGCGCTTCGCAAAAACTGGACTGGCAGCGGCTCATCGGGGCGGGCGACTATTACGACCAGGCCCACTTCATCAAAGACTTCCGGGACTTCATGGGCGAGGCACCCTCCACTTATGCCGAGCGCAGCGCCGAGCTTTCCCGCTTTTTGCAGGGGCATTAGAATTTATGAACAATTTCGAGGGATTCACATCCCTCTCTAAAGAATATCGTCCCTCCAGGACTCAGGTTCCCAAGACATAGTCCCGGAGGGACGGCATGATTTAGCGAGAGTGATGTGAATCCCTCGAAATGAGGCGCATTATAACAGGGCTGCGCGGTTGCACCCCCTCGGAAATGACGGATTGAACCCCTAATTCGCACAGGCCTATTGATTTTGGCGCATTTTTACAATGAACCGACGCCGTTGCCCTCCATCTTTGCCACATAATTTCACCTAAAAAAATACGGACGATGACGACCACTTCTGAAAAAATAGTCAGCACCCACCCACTCGAAATGATGAAAAACCCTTGCATCCAGTTCATGTTCGCCTACCAAGAGCAAGACCTCGACCGCATGATGAGCTTTTGCGACACCAACGGCGAGGTATGGTTCAAGCCGCTCGGCGAGGATGGCCGTGGCAAAATCGGAGAGCTGGGCCGTGGCATCTGGTCTGCCCTCATTGACTGCTTCCCCGACCTGACCAACACGGTGGACTCGGCCATGATTGACGAAGACAATCGGGTACGGGCCGATGTGGTGATTTCCGGCACGCAGGCCAAGGACTTTGCCGACGTGCCAACCAAGGGTCTGCGCTTCGGAAGCGACCATATCTTCATCTTCCGGCTGAACGAAGACCACAAAATCGCCCAGCTCCACATCGAGTGGGACCACGCCGACTTCAAGCGGCAGTTGGGCAGCTAAAACTCAAGAATCATTTTTCGATAAAAACCAAATGAACGTCACCGCCTCACCTCGGTGGGGGTGGCCCTTATTTTCCTTTTTTCACCAAACCACCTTTTAAAATGAAAAAACTGATGTTTATCGCCTGTTTTGCATTTGTGGCCATGACAACGGCCCTTGCGCAAAGCGCCGACCAAGAAGCCATCAAGGCCGTACTCCAAAAAGAAACCTACACTGCCTACCAGCACGACTATGAGGGCTGGAAGTCCTGCTGGGTGCATGACAACACGGTGTTCATCGGCTGGAACAACCGGGACGGCTCCTACTCCGTGCGACAGGGCTGGGACGGCGTGAACGAGCTTGTGAAGGGCTGGCTCACCAACCCCGCCGACACCCGTCGCCCCGATTTCATCAATAAAAATATGCTGATAGTGGTGGAGGGCAGCCTTGCCTACGCCACTTACGACGAGTACTCCGGCAACGACGACAACTCCAAGTACACCTTGTCAAAGATATTCAAGGTGCTGCGCAAAGTGAACGGTGAATGGAAGTTCGTCAGCGTCTGCTCCTACTGGAACTATGACTATAAGTACACGAAGGGCGAGTTGTAGCCATAAGCCGTTGTACTTGACCATATCTTGAAAGACCTTACCTGAGCTTGATTCGGGTAAGGCCTTTTTGGTTGGCACAGGCACCCATCGTGCAGGAAAGCCGCTCCGTGACTATCATCACTTGTAAATCCCTCCGCCATTGCGACCTTTGCGCCGCAATGAAAAAGCCCATACGTTTAATCGGACTCCTTACCCTCGGCTGGCTATT
>JADLHE010000511.1 GCA_020848965.1 Saprospiraceae bacterium | reverse complement strand
TTCGACAATGCCTCCTTTATCTTTCCCTAAGCCTTCTAATGCTTTTATTATTGCTTCACGTACTGCTTTTAGTTCAGGAGGGAAAATGCTCTTCTGAAACTGAATGATTGTCATTCGTTTGAACCATTCAAAAATGATTTTGCTACTTAGGCTAGGGGCTAAACAGTCTTTGTAAACTTGTGTGCGTGAACGAATGGGAAAAAGGTCAATGGAGGCGTATTTTTCATTTGACCACCGACGGGTGGTTTGATAATAGACTACTAGAGGTAGGGTAGGAACACCGCCATTCGCAACGGCAACTTTTAACTCTTTACCATATTTTTCAATTTCCTGTGGATTACCTCCCGAATTCCCCATGTGCCACTCAAGTTGCTTACCTTCTTGATTTAATACAGTTGCCTTAAATTGGTATGGAATCTGTTTTTCCAAACTGCTTTTACTTCCTGCCTTATGACTTACATGTCGTATTTCGGAAGCCTCCCAGGCTGTAAAATCATACCTTTCATCATCGAGTACTCCTTTTCTGAAATGTGAAAAGGCCCTTGCAATCCCATCCAACAACGCCGTCTTCCCACTCCCATTCTCTCCAATCAATACCGTAAAACGCTCCTTGAAAGAGAAGGTCTTCTCTTCAAAGCATTTATAGTTCTTTAGATAAATTTCTTTGAGAAACATAGCCTTTGTATTTTAGAATCAAGGGCTTAAAAGTAGGCAATTTATACCAACGACATTGCTGATTCCCTCACCCCCCTTATCGCATCTTTCAAGAACAGTGGCAGAATGGTTCCATGCGTACGGTGTATTTTATTCGGGTCGTTGAGGTGGCTCACCATATTATCGTACTTCTCTTGGCCATACTCCTCAAGGATGGCAGCCATGCGCTCCGGCTCGCCAAAGTACTCCCGCATGCCGTGCGGGTCGGCCTCTGGGTGGAACTGGGTGCCAACCATCTCTGGTGAAAAGCGGACGGCCATCATGGCCCGCTCAAGGTCTAGGTGCGGGCGGTCTTTTTCCACGCAAAGCAATTGCGCACCGATTTCCCGCATTCGCTTGTGGTTGGGTTGAATGACTTGGTACTCCCTGAAGTCAGCTACCCAGAAAGGCTCGTCGAGGAGGCTGAATAGCCACTCCCGCTCGCCTGCCACTGTTTTATGGACAGGGAAGGTGCCGAACGACTTCTTCCTTCTACGATTGATTTCACCAAGACCGAAGTGGTGGCAGGCCATTTGGAAAGAGTGGCAAATAAAGAAAACGTATTTTTTCGGCCCGTCTTCCGATTTATTGTAGTGCCAAAGCTCGTCAATCAGGTCATGGAAAGGCTTCAGCCAAGTCTCGTCGCCTACGAGCGGGTTGCCGGGGCCACCAGAGAAAATATAAATGTCGTGGCTCAGGTCGGGTACCCGCACAGCGCTGCGCACATCGAAAACCTCATAATCTAAATCGGTACGGAACATTTTTACAATGTCCTGGATATTCGTCATTCCGAGGTTGCGGGTTCCCTCGTACATATCGAGGATGGCTAATTTCAGCTTGCTTTCCATGCGTTGTTTATTGTTTGAGTATTGAATTGTTTGATTGTTTTTGGATACAGCTTGTTTATCCATAACAAGCAAGCAATCCCAACAATCAAACAATTCAACAATCAAACCAGATTACTTTTTCTTCTTCGCTGCTGCTTTTGCAGGGGCCGGCGGCGTCATGGCTAGGCCCTGCACCGATTGCTGGATGAAGGTTCCCCAAGTCAGGTTCATCTTGCCGTCTTCGTGTGCTTGCGCCCGCTCGATGGCATAATTGGCCATGGTTTCCACCACCCACTCGAAGTTCTCTTTACCTACGGAGTTCACGTCCGCATCGGGTGCCGGGTTGCAGAAGTCAATGGCGATAGGCACACCGTCCTGTACGCCGAACTCCACGGTGTTGAAGTCGTAGCCAAGCCCGTTGCAGAGGCGCAGCACATAGTCTTCGATGGTGGCCAAAAGCTCCTTGGATGCGCCGTGGTCGGCCACATAGCGGAGGTGGTGCGGGTTGCGTGGCTCGTAGTCCATGATGCGCACGTATTTGCGCCCGATGCAGTAGCAACGGAAATAGCTCTCGAATTGCACTGCTTTTTGGAACATCATCACCAATTGGCCGGTCTCGTGGTAGGCTTTGAACACTTCGTTCCAATTTTCCACTGGGTAAACGCTCTTCCAGCCGCCGCCAGCATGGGGCTTCATGAAAGCAGGGAACCCGCCGAGGTAGTCGAGCATAGCTTCCCATTCCATCGGGAATTTCAGGTTCGAGAAGCTCTCGGACGATGTGTCGTCTGGGTGGTCTTTGCTGGGCAGCAACACTGTTTTAGGCACTGGTACGCCTACCTGTTCGGCCAACACGTTGTTGAAGAACTTCTCGTCAGCGCTCCACCAAAACGGGTTGTTGATGACGGCTGTGCCCGTGGCTGCGGCGTTTTTCAAGAAGGCCCGATAAAATGGCACATCCTGCGAAATGCGGTCAATGATGACGGCATAGCCGCATGATTGGTTCTGCATCAGCTCTTCCACTTTCACAAACTCTGCCGTGATGCCTTTCACTTGCTTTGAGTTTACCCGCTCGACAAATGCTTGCGGGAAAGTTCTTTCCTTGCCGAAAAGTATGCCTATCTTTTTCATTTACAGGTGTTTTTAAATGGTGTAAAAGATTATGGGTCGATTTTTGAGCTTGCTCAAAAAATGAATTTGCTAAATTTCCACTAAATGGATTTGCTTTGCTACGCTGTTTTCAGGAAAATGGGATGTTGGAATGATGGCTCAAAGCTAAGGCGATTTCCTAAAAGCAAGTGCAAAACCGGAGACTTTCAATATTGGTAAACACGGAATGGGGCATTTCGACATACTGGCCATGAGCCACCAACGGTTTGAGTTTCACAAAGAGCAACGGCACTCGTTGCACATTCATCGGCTGCGCAATTTCCGCTCAGACTACCTCACCACCCGCTTCAGCATCGATATTTACCTGCCGCCCGACTACGACGCCAGCGGTTCTGGCCGTTTCCCGGTGCTGTTTTTCAACGACGGGCAGGACATGGAGGCCATTCGCCTTTCCGAAACACTGACCCAGCTCTATGCTTCCCATCAGATTCCTTCGCTTATTGTCGTGGCCATTCATGCTGGGGAGCGGTTGCAAGAGTACGGCACTGCCCATCGGCCCGACTACCGCAACCGGGGCAGCAAGGCGCAGCATTACACCCAGTTCATCGTCCACGAGCTTTACCCGCACATCAAAAAGACTTACCCCATCCTGAAATCGCCGGAGCATACCGCCTTTGCGGGCTTCTCATTGGGTGGCCTTTCGGCAATGGACATCGTTTGGAACAACCACCAGTTCTTTGGCAAGGCGGGCGTGTTTTCCGGCTCGTTTTGGTGGCGGTATTCCGATTTTAGCGAGGACGACCCCGATGGTGGCCGCATCATGCACGAACTCGTGGACACGAGTTTGCACCGCCCCGGCCTCAAGTTTTGGTTCCAAACGGGCACAATGGACGAAAGCGACGACCGCAACCGCAATGGCGTCATTGATGCCATTGACGACACCCTTGATTTGATGGAACTACTGAAAAACAAAGGCTACCACCACAAGCACGATATGCACTACCGGGAGGTGAAAGACGGTATCCACCACCCCAGTACTTGGGGGCAGGTCTTGCCGGAGTTTTTGAAATGGGCCTTTGGCAAATGAGTTTTGCCTAAAACTTACCCGCCGCTTCCTGATAAATCACTTCCAATAAGGTCTGCCCAACGGCCCGCAGCGCCCGCACGTCAATGATGTCTATATTGTCGTTATGGGTGTGCCAATGTGCGCCGAAGCCCGTCTGCGTGTCACCCGATTTGCCGATAATATCAATCATGGGCAGCTTGGCGATGGTGTTTACGAAGTAATGGTCGTCGGTGACCGGACCGGATTTATCCTCCACGAAATAATTGGTGTAGCCAAGGTTTTGTGCAGTTTTCCAGACCTTGTTCATCACCGCCGGGGCGAAGTTCATGCTCACGCCTTCCTTGGTGAACCGTGCGCCTTTTGCGCCTACCATGTCGAGCAGGATGCCGTATTTGGGGCTATAGCCCGATGGAACAAGGTTGCGTGACCAATGCTGCGAACCAAGGCACCAACTATTCGGGTTGGGAGACTCATCATTGTCGTCGCCGTGGTCTTCAGCGTCGAAAAGCACGAGGTCAACGCCCAGTTCAGCCGGGCTTGCTTGGAGCACCCTTGCAATTTCGAGCAGCACACCCACGCCGCTGCCGCCATCATCGGCACCGAGTATGGGTTCTTTTTGGCGGTCTTTGCTGAGGGGCGAGTCGGCGATGTGTCGGCTGTCCCAATGCGCTGCAATGAAGATGCGCTTAGTTGCTTCTGGCTTGTGCTGCGCAATGATGTTGACGCCGTTGAGTGTCTTGCCGGTATAAGCCTTGGCCGAGAAGGGCTGTTCGGTCACCTTGAGGCCGAAGGCCGTGAACTGCGCCACGAGCCATTCTTTGCAGCGCTTGTGGGCATCGGTATTGGGCACACGGGGCCCGAAATCCACCTGTTTTTTCACAAAAGCCAAAGCTGAATCCCGCTCGAACTTGGGCACGGCTACAGGCTGGATATTAGGCTGTTGTTCGCTAGGGGTGGTGCTTGGCTCATGCTTACAACTGAACATAAACAACAGCATTGTGGTGGCCAATAAGGCCACCGTGTTTTTGATAAAACCCATTTTTCAAAAATTGAAGACGATTTGTTGGCGACAAAAATAGCAAGGATTTGAGCAACCGCTCACGCTACTTTGTCCCGGTATTTTGCCAGCGTTCTCATGGCCAATAGTAAGCTAACCAAGCAAAGAAATGCCCCCATCAAAAACGGCGCACCGGGAAACTGCACCGGCGCATCGGCTTTGGTGAAAGTTGAAAAAAGCCAGGTCATGAGCAGTGGCCCGATAATGGACGTGAGGGCAATTAAGCTGGTAAGGGAGCCTTGCAACTCGCCTTGCTCGTTGGCGGGCACTTGGTTGGAAATGATGCCCTGCAATGCTGGCCCCGCAAACCCGCCCAAGGCAAAAGGCACCATGAAGGCGAACATCATCCAGCTTTTGGTGGCAAATGCAAACAGCACAAAGCCAATGGTATAGACCGATAACCCAAAGTACAAGGATGCCCTAGAGCCAAATCGGGGCAGTACCACCCTCGTGAGGCCGCCCTGCACAATGCCCGTCATCAAGCCCACAAAAGCCAAAGAGTAGCCGACCATCTCGGTGCCCCAACCGAATTTTTTCATGGTAATGTACGTCCAAGTGCTTTGGTTGGCATGCCCGGCAATGTATATGGCCATCAGCGCCCCGGCCAAGCTCAGCACGACCGGGTAGCGTTTCAGGTTGAGCAAGGAGCCGATGGGGTTGGCTCGCTTCCAGTCAAAGGGTCGGCGGTTTTCGGGCGCTAAAGACTCAGGCAGTATAAAATAGCCGTAAATCCAGTTGATAAGCACCATGCCAGCCGCCACGAAAAAAGGTGCCCGCAGCCCAAAATGTGCCGACACCACCCCTCCGATGAGCGGCCCAATGATGAAGCCCACACCGAACGCTGCTCCTATCAAGCCGAAGTTTTGCGCTTTTTTTTCAGGTGGGCTTACATCGGCGATATAGGCCGTGGCTGTGGAAAACGATGCTCCGGTTATGCCTGCCAGTACCCGCCCCGCAAAGAACCACCAAACCGAGGGAGCCAAGCCCGTTATGATAAAATCCACGCCGAAGGCGAACAGCGAGGCAAGTATCACGGGCCGCCTGCCGTACCTATCGCTCAAGCCACCAATCACGGGCGAGAACAGAAACTGCATGGCCGCATAGACGAACATGAGCCAACCGCCCCAATTGGCAGCGGTGGCGAGGTCGCCCCCCGTCATTTCCTCCAATAAACCCGGCACCACTGGTATGACCAAGCCAAATCCAATGACATCGAGCAGCAGCGTGACGAAGATAAAACCAAGGGCAGGGGTGCGTTGCATAGGTGGTATTTGATGAATGCGGTTGTAGTTATGGCTTGAAGGTTTCTCGAAGCAACCAAAAATCAGTTTTGCAAAGGTAGAAGATGACCTTGAACATCGCATATAAATAGCGGTTTAGCAAGGATCACAATCACGCTGGATCTTCGTTCTAAAAAAGAAAACCACGATTTTTCGCTGCCAGAAATACAAACTTTGTACTTTTCGGCCACGACGTTCATCACAAAACCAGATTATAAAATGACGATGCAAAAACCTTGGCTTCAGAACTACCCTAAAGGCGTACCAGCAAACATTGATGAAAATGCCTACCCA
>JADLHE010000510.1 GCA_020848965.1 Saprospiraceae bacterium | reverse complement strand
TCTTCTTTGTCTTTTCATTTAAGGTTGTTTTAATTCCCCACTGTCGCAACACCTCTATTTCCAATTGAAAACGGCACTGCTAGTCACGAGCTTTGCTCATTGGTGGTCTTTGGTGAAGACCTCCTTTCTCGCTTTCCCAAGCCACCTATCGCTTTATTTGCACTTTGACCGTTTCAATTTCATCGCCAAAGCGCAAACGAACCAAATACAACCCCGAAGACCATCCACTTGTGTTCACATTGATAAAATGAGTGGCTCCAGTTTGTGGGCTTTCAACCACCTGTTCAGTCAACAACTGCCCCAGTTCGTTGAATGCAGCAAGATAAATATTGTCATTTTCGGTCGGCACCACTTTTACTGTGAAGCCATCATTGGCGGGGTTGGGGAACAAGCTGTAATTGGGTTTATTCCCTTCTCCTCCTATATTTCCACCATCCAAACAGCCTGATGTCCGAAGCCCGGCCCTTGGCCCACCCGATGGTGCAAGTGTAGCATAGAACCGCATCATTTGCATATTGGTGAACATAAATTGGGCTTCATCGTCCGTATTGTCCATCAGGTTCATGGTCATTTCCACCCTGTTGTCAAAGCAGGTAGTGATATGCCTGTAGCCCGGTGTACCGTAATTGGGTGCATTGTGTATAGGGGTGTCCAGCACATAATCGTCGGCGCAGTATTGGTCTTCGTTCCAAAGCTCGTAGAGGTTGAGGTAGGAGCCGACCAAGTGCGACAGCGTCCTCCCCATCGAATAGTGGGCGGTGGCGGGGTTGGCAGCCAAGAAGGCTTGTTTGCTGGCCCTCGGAAAATAGGCCGGATTTATCACGATGCCGTCGCTCTCCTTGGGGCCGCCGGGCATTTGGGCAAAGCCCGTTTTCCCATCATTCAAAGGTGCAACCCAGACGTTGAGGTATTTGCTAGGCTCCCAAGCCTTGGTGCCCCCGGTTTCGGGCTTGGTCACCTCCGTGCCTACGGGGAAGCTGCTGAGATTGGTACTGACGTACTGCATCCCAATGGTCGGCGAGCCGGATGGGTCTTTTTTTGCCAAGCAAAAATGTACGGCCGGCCGGGCTGCCACCTCGCTGAAACCCTCAGCCAGCCATGCCGGGTGGGCCGTCTCGGTATCCGTGAACTTAGGGCGATTGAAGTCCCTGTTAAGGGCATCTATTTGTGCCTGCACATCGGCTTGGGTTATTCCATTAGCGGCGTTTCCGATTAAGTGAAAGACTACCTGAATGGTCAGCGAGTCGGGCAGGCCATAACTCAGGAAATTAAAGGTGTGCTGCTCGATGGCAGACCTTGCTCCCAGCATTTCCGGGTGTGCTGCTATCAACTGTTTCATGTACTGCTGTGTGGCGTACTGCCGATACACGGTAGCGAGCGTGTCTTGGGCCTGTGCAAAAAGCCCCAAGCTTAAGAGATATGCGAATAGCAACTGTCTTTTCATCTTTCCATTTTTTTTCAGAACGTACGACGAATTCCCGAATGGAACTATTCAAACAGGATGGCCAGTTGGCCCATTAAATGGAGGTGGACATAGTAGTTGGACAAATAATCGGGGCTTTCATCTTAGGTATCTGTGTTGTATAATTATTTAATTCAAGTAAGATTAAGAGCAAATGTAGTTTTATTTTTTCAAAAAACAAACAAATGGCAAGAAATCAAGGGTAGGGGATTGAGTGTGTTCAACAAACTGTTGTGTCATATCTCCCACTCTGATGGGTCAAGTTTTGCGCACCTCGAAAAACTTACAGCCATCAGTGAAAAGGCACTGCCAGGCCTCGTTTTGAAGCGAAATGGCTTGCGACCTCCTGGTCTAAAATAAATACGACAAACGGGCACCTCCGTTTCCTGAACCGGCACCGCCGTAGGCTCATAACCCACCGCAGTATGGCCATATTTCGCTGGCGTTCACCGAAAAATATTGCAAGAACGAAAGGGCTTCAGCAACAAGCTGAAGCCCCTTCTTTTTCGTCAAAAATTGTAGTTTTAAGCAGAATACGGAAAGCACGGACTGGCAGTCCGTGTTACACCACAATATTTATCATCCGCCCCGGCACCACGATGACCTTCTTCACCGTTTGGCCTTCGAGCCATTTCTGTACCCGTTCCAGTTCCATGGCAGCTTTCTCCAGTTCCGGCACGCTGAGGCCAGCGGGCAGTTCCACCAAGTCCCGTTTTTTGCCGTTGATGCTGACGGGGTATTGGATGCTGTCCTGAACCAGGTGCGCCGGATTGAAGACCGGGTAGGCTGCTTCGCAAACGGTGGTTTCATGGCCCAATTGGTGCCAAAGCTCCTCGGCGGTGAAGGGCGCAAAAGGTGCCAAGAGCCGCACCAGTTCATCCAAGATGGCCTGCTTCGAGCAACCAGCACTGCGCAATTCGTTGACGCAAATCATGAACGAACTCACGCAGGTATTGAACGAAAAGCGCTCGATGTCCTCTTGCACTTTTTTGATGCAGGTGTGAAGCGATTTAAGTTCTGCCTTGTTCGGCGCTTCGTCATTGACGAGGTCTTTCCCGGTGTGCTCGTCGTAGAAAAGCATCCAGAGTTTGCGCAAAAAGCCTGACACGCCGTTGATGCCCTTCGTGTCCCAAGGCTTTGCCTGCTCGATGGGGCCGAGGAACATCTCGTACATGCGGAAACAGTCGGCGCCGTA
>JADLHE010000509.1 GCA_020848965.1 Saprospiraceae bacterium | reverse complement strand
GAATTGGCTTAATTTTTTCCCGTTTCCAAACTCAAAACCAAGTGTATATGCCAAATGATTGACGACACTTCCCCTTCTACCATAAGTGCCAACTTTTGAACTTGTGTTGGAAGTTATGCTGAAGTTTACCCTATCGCCCCGGATTCCAATTGCACGGCAGACCAACCAAGCGGGCTTATACCTACTAAAACCAATTGAAGGTGCATTTGCTCCACTTCTCAGATACTTGTAGCCTATTAATCCTCCACCAAAAAAATGACCAATACCATACCCGATAAACATCCGTGACTTTAAAAATCGAAATTCATAATACCCTTTGATAGACAAACTTGCCATCGTGGCAAGGTTTGCTTCCACATAATTAAAGTCTGCAGAGCTTCCACTTAAATAAATACTGTAATTATTATCACCAAAACTCCCCAAACCAACATCCAACCTTAGCCCAGCATAGAACTTATTGGTAACCCAATATTTCACTTCGCTTCCCAAGGACATGGCGGCCGGAACATGAAAGTCTTTACTTCGATTAAAAGATGATTCCATTTGCAGACTGAGCCTTTGCCGCAAGGTTTGTGCTGATAATCTTCCGCCTAATACCGCAATTAAAAGCAATGAGAGTGTCGCCAGTCTGGTTAATAATTTGGTAGACATTTTAGTCAGCATCATGCTTTGATTTTTTGTATTTGATTTGAAAAAAATGGACTGACAATCTGTGTTTTTTCCCTTCTGCCGCTTCAACCCATTCAGTCGCATCAAGCACCCCACGGACTAGAAACCAAGCTTTTTCAAATTTCCGCTCCCCCAAAATGCTTGTGAATCCACATTTACTGTAATGACCTTTATATTAGCATTTCGGTTTTCTATAGCTTGTTTTTCCCATACCAATACATGGTCTTTATTTAGTTTTCCCGCCCATTTAGCCCAATAGATAAAAACATAAAAATCTATATTTTTAGAAATAGGCTCCTCGACCATTCCTCCATCCAAATTGCAAAGCCCTTTTGAGATAGTGGCCATGTCAAGTTTATCCGAAGTTGTATAAACCGAGTTTCGATTCAGTTTTTCAATAAAGTCAAAGGCATGAGCATTGCATGCGTACTCGTCGCCATAGGGAATATACTCTCCTTGAGAATTAAATATCAATACATCGGGAACTGAATTCTTGATGTGCTTAAGTGAAGGCTTAAACTCGTCAAAAGTTAACGCATAAACGTTTTGTTGTTCCATCTTAAGTTTCACCATGTATTCTGTAAGCGTCTCTTTGTTTTCTATTTTAGGTGGTTTGATACCGTAGAGCATTTTGAGTACAGGAGTACAGCCCACTAAACAGAGTAACGAAAAGTAAAGAACCGTGTATTTCATATTGAAGATTTTAGATGAAAAAATTGGTCAATAACTGCACGCAAATTTAGTAATCGATAAACAATTCAAGTAAATTTTTCTAGGTTTGGGTTGCTAGCCCTCCTCCGCCAACCCCTTCAACTCATTCAACCGCATCAAACACTCCACCTGCGTCATGGTATTTACGTCCATTTCCAGCAGTATTTCCTTTATCCTTCCCACCTTCGGGTCAAAGGTTTAGAAAATGCTCAATTGGCCTTTCAAAATTCTTCAACAATCAAATCGTTCTCTTCCAATAGCGAATACCTTTGTTCATCAACCAATAAAACTGCAAAGGCAGCATCCCAATTGTATTGTCGAACAACTACAAATCTGTATTGAAGTCCTTGCTTGGATAAGTCTGCATTCACAAAATTAAATGCAGTAAATGTTCTATCTGTGCCGGGTTCAAATTGATGTTCTTCTAAAGTTGATTCAAAATTTATGTCATCTAACGTAAACTTGATGTCCAATTTTTCATGCTCATCGTTTTGGTGCCATTTATTTGCAATCCCATTAATATTTAAAAAGCGAGAATTTTTTAAAGCAGAATCAAATATGTTTTTATAAAAACTCAAGTGCATATTATCGGCAAAGTGAAATTTTTGCGGATAGATTTTGAATAAAGATGAAATGTCCTGCTGATTCTTAAAGCTGATTTTAAATTTTTTCAAATAGGTAAATATGTCTGGGGCAACTAATCTGATGCTCCTTTTTGTCATTTTAAATATCCTCCCTGTTGAGTCGACTACAATGCTGACATAGGATACTTCAAATGAAGGGATAAATATTGCAAATGCCAAGCCCACCGCACTTTCAAACTCACATGCATAGCCACCGAATTTCGTCTCAAATCCAGCTTCGAAATTTTCGTAGGGTACTAATTTCAAGCACACACCACTGTCGTGTATTTCCATGATGGTTTCACACTCAAACATGCGAATCAATTCGTAAAATTTCAAAACCGTGTGGTGTACCATTTTGCAAGATATTAATTATAAGTCATTTTTTATGCACCTTTATGAAGGCGAATCAGCAAAGATATTTATTTTTGAAAACCTAATACTCGCTAGTTTCAGTCATTGAGTGTGGCCAATACTTTGCGACTCTTACCCGCTGGTACCAGTCTCCGACTGGAATCCAATATCATCACTTCTCCGACGTGACGCTAACCTTCCTCCACCAACCTTTTCAACGCATCCAACCACATCAAGCACTCCACGGGGGGCATCAAGTTCACGTCCATTTCCAGCAAAGTAACACGGTATGCCAGACCGTGATTTCCCGCTTCCCAAGTTCCAGCCAATACGTTCTTGCGAAAGCACGGACTGGCAGTCCGTGTTACTCCTCCGCCAACCCCTTCAACTCATTCAACCGCATCAAACATTCCACAGGCGTCATGGTATTCACGTCCATTTCCAGCAGGATTTCCTTTATCCTCCCCACTTTCGGGTCAAACGTCTCGAAAATGCTCAACTGGGGACCAATCTCCGCCATTTCCTAGACTCATTCAAGCATATTTAGAATTCCACAGCAGTCGTCATATTCACCCTCACTTGCAGAATCAATGGGGGCTTTTATTTCCTTAAATCTTCCCCTTCGATGAACCAAAACACGACTTATTTTAGGGTTTGCACCTGAATGTGGTTCAAAATCGTATTGAATAATCAATCTTCTCCTAGTCAAGTTCCATAAATTGTCATCATAATCGTTAGCACTTTCACATTTTTTGCTAAACGCTATAGTTTCTATAAAATCATTATTTGGTTCGTTTTTTTTGTAGTCAATTGCGATCTTGTATAAGGAGTCAAGATAAACATTGCAACACTCCCAGTCGTAATTTGCAATCTCAAAATAATAAGAATAATATCTTTCTAAGGTATCGGATGAATTGCCGTCTCGAGGTAAAACCCGGCAAAGGTTTATCTTCATTGGGCAATTTGAGCTATCCTTCTTTTTTGAATTACACGATATAAAAAAGACACAAAGAAGTATGATAAGAAATTCGTTTGTAAACGAAAAATACCTCTCTAAACCGAAAGATTTTAATTTCATTTTACGATTAATTAATTTTTCAAAATATCAATTTGTTACCCCTCCTCCGCCAACCGCTTCAACTCATTCAACCGCATCAAACACTCCACCGGCGTCATCGTGTTCACGTCCATTTCCAGCAGGATTTCCTTTATCCTCCCCACTTTCGGGTCAAACGTCTCGAAAATGCTCAACTGGTAAGTCGGCGCTGAAATATCGTTGGTGGCGGCTTTTTTGGTCTTTGGCTGGCCAGCCTTGGCATCGCCAACAGGCGCTTCGATATGTTGCTGCTCCAATTGCACCAGAATATCGTTCGCCCGCTCCACGATGCTGCGGGGCATCCCGGCCATCTTCGCCACATGGATACCGAAGCTGTGCTGGCTGCCACCGGGCAGTAGTTTCCGAAGGAAAATCACCTTGTTGCCGACCTCCTTAACCGCCACGTTGAAGTTCTTGATACGGGGGAACTTGTTGGCCAGTTCGTTCAGCTCGTGGTAGTGGGTGGCGAAGAGCGTCTTGGGCCGCAGGTCGTTGTGCGAGTGCAGGTACTCGGCGATGCTCCAGGCGATGCTGATGCCGTCGTAGGTGCTGGTTCCCCGCCCGATTTCGTCGAGGATGATTAGGCTGCGCTCGCTGATATTGTTCATGATGCTGGCCGTCTCCGTCATTTCCACCATGAACGTGGACTCGCCGCCGGAGAGGTTGTCGCTGGCCCCGACGCGGGTGAAGACCTTGTCTATCAGGCCGAGGCGGGCGCTCTGGGCGGGCACGAAGCTGCCCATCTGCGCCATCAGGCTGATGAGCGCCGTTTGCCGCAGCAGCGCCGACTTACCGCTCATGTTTGGGCCTGTGATGACGATGATTTGCTGCTCCTCGTTGTCGAGGAACACGTCGTTGGGCACAAAGCTCTCGCCAAGTGGTAGGTGCTGCTCGATGACCGGGTGGCGGCCATTCCGAATGTCAATCACTTGGCCATTGTCAAGCACGGGGCGGGTGTAGTTTTGTCGCTCCGCAACTTTTGCGAAGCTCAAAAGACAATCCAGCCGGGCCACGATGCTGGCGTTGTGCTGCACGGGCTGGATATAGTCGTTGATGCTCAAGACCAGTGCCTCGAAGATTTGCGATTCGAGTTCCTGCATCCGCTCTTCGGCCCCTAATATCTTGGTTTCCAGCTTTTTAAGCTCGTCGGTGATATAGCGCTCGGCCCCAGTGAGGGTCTGTTTGCGCACCCATTCCGGTGGCACAAGGCCCTTGTCCTTGTGCTTGTTCGTGACTTCGAGGTAGTAGCCGAAGACGGAATTGAAGCCGATTTTCAGGTTGTCAATGCCCGTGCGCTCGGCCTCGGTTTGTTGTATGCCAACGAGCAGGGCCTGGCTGTTGCGGGCGGTGTTGCGAAGGTCGTCCAGCTCCTCGTGGAAGCCATCGGCGATGCAGCCGCCCTTGGTGATGAGCGAGGGCGGCTCGTCCACCACCTGTTTTTTTATCTCGTTGACGAGCGTTTTGCAGGGGTTCAGCCCTTCGGCCAATTTCTCGAAAAACACATTGCCGGAGGCAGCCAACAGCACCTTCAGCGGCTCAGTAGCTTCGAGTGCCTTGCGCAGCGCCACCACTTCCCGTGGCTGCACCTTGCCGAGCGGCACCCGTGAAATGAGACGTTCCAAGTCGCCCAT
>JADLHE010000508.1 GCA_020848965.1 Saprospiraceae bacterium | reverse complement strand
TTTTTCAGTTGTTTTTTATTCAAAACAAGTGGGCTTGTTGGGTATTGGTCGTTGTCGTCCAGCAGCCGAAGCATGGCAATGGCCAAGGAGCTTTCCATCGAAACAAAAAAGCGGTCGGCATAGGGCTGCAAAGCGAAGCGGCCCAGCTTGAGCTTCATTTCCGCCACATCATAGCCTTGTAAATCGAGGTTGTAAAAACTCTCCACCAACTCGATTTGCTGGTCGTCACGATAGGTCTTTAGGCCGTAATAAGCCTTGGCCGTCTTTTTCACGCGGCTGGGCTGCTTTCGGCACTCCGATAGGCGGTCGTAGAGGTAGTGGCTCAGCTTGGGCGTCACCACGATTTCGTTCAGCAGCAGGCCGCTTTCTTCCAGCAGTACCTCATACACCCGGCGGCTGGTACTGAGCGGAATATACTGCGATTTATAGCCCAGAAAGCTCACCAAAACGGAGTCTTTCGGCCCGCTTATTTCCAGCCGGAAATAGCCGTCGTCGTTGCTGATGGTGCCTTTTTGCAGGGTTTTATTATAAATATTGGCATAGGGAATGGTCTCCCCGGTGAGTTTGTTGGTCACTTTGCCCTCAATGGTCTGGTTCTGCGCCAAGAGCCATTGGCAAAGCAGCAGCAGTGCGGTCGTTAGTTTTAGCTTCATAGCGGACAAAAATATCAATAAACCACCACCTCATCCAAGAAAATCCATCCCGTACTTCCCTTGCCCGGATGCCAATCGGGGATGGCGGGCAAGCCTTTTATTTTGATGGTCAATGATTTGTGTTTGCCCGGCGGTAATTCCACGAAGACGAAGGATTGTGCGGGTGCTTGTTCTTCAGCGGCAGTGAGCAGTGTCTTGCTGCATAAAAGTCGGCCATTTTCACCATAAACCTGCACCTCGGCGGGGCCGAAAATCCAAGAACCTTGCTGCTGCAAGTAGCCAAAGGCCAGTTGATTTATGGTGCGTTGCTCCGCAAAAAACAAGACCATCTCCACGGTCTTTTCCTCGAAACCCAGCCAGTTTTCCTGAAAATTGCCGTCGCCCAGCTTTCCATCGCAGAGGGTTTTCCAGCCATTGGCCATGTATTTTTTGGGCGCTGGCGCAATGGCCATGCTGTCAATCCCAGCCTTGCCCGGCGGCAACAACTGAACGGTCGTGCTGACGGATGGCTCGTAGCCCGATTTGAATGATTTGGCCTTTATCACCTTCCCTTGCTTCACTTTCAGGGGCTTCTTGTAAACGGGGGAGGTCGCCATCGGCTCACCGCCATCGGTGGTGTAACGGATTTCAGCGCCGGCGAGGCGAAAATCGAAGGCAAGGGATTGTCCCCGCTTCGCAAAAAGCCGGGTGCTGGCCGTTTGAGGCGGGGCGAGTTGGAGGGTTTGCTGCGCCGTCATTTGGCCGCAGGCCGACAAGGAAAGAACAAAGGCGAGGGCCCTGAGTTGGGGCGACACCTGTAAATGGCCTTTCAAATCCTGCAAATTAACACATTTGTGAAGGCCATTAGTAGGCTTAACCTCAACGGTGCTAATGTAGGTCTTATTCATATTCGCATTGTGAGTTGATAATAGGTGCAGCGCACCGCAATATTTGTAGCTCTCGGCAACCGAGGCATCCAAAGGTGCAGCGCACCGCAATATTACGGTGCGCTGCACCTTGATGACACGGTTTATTCACCCAATTCACCAATTCCTCCTAATCCCTATTTCAGGCTAAACTTATACGGATAAACCTGCCCCGAATTCCATTGGCAAACGTACAGGTTTTCCTCGTCGTCCACGAGCACGTCGTGCGGGTGCTGGAACAGCTTCACGGTCTGGTAAAACGGCAGCAGTTTGCCATCTTTGCTGTATGCCGCCTCTGCACCGCCCACCACCGACACGACCTTGTTCTCCTTGTTCAAAATGATTACGAAGCCCGTACTTTCGGTGCCCATGTGCGGCGAGCGCAGCACGGCGGCATAGAGGTAGCCGCCCTTGATGACTGGCCTGCACACGCAAGCGCCCGGCAGCTCGATTTTCTCCAAATATTCGCCTTTCAAAGAAAAGCGCTTGAAACAGCAGCGAGTGCGATCGGTGACGAGCAAGGTCGGCGTAGTGCCCCGGTTGTCCACGCAGATGCCGTGGGCATTGTCGAGGTGTGCATCGCCCTCGCCACGGCCCCCGAAGCTGTTCTTCAATTGGCCATCGGCGCCGTAGTGCAGCACGTATTGCTGGCCGTAGCCGTCCGCCACGTAAAACTCACCGTTGGGCAGCACGGTGGTCTCCGTCGGCACGAACTGCTTGGGGTCGGTGTAGAGGCCAGCGTCCATCGGAGCCTTCCACGACTGTATGACTTTGCCGTTCGGGTCGGTTTTGAACACTTGGTTCAGTTCCGTGTCGGTCACGAACAGCACTTGGTCGCTCCCCTCCCCTGCCATGCTGAGGCCGTGGCCGCCGGGGAACGCATTGCCGGAGGCACTGAGCACCTTGCCCGATTTGTCGAAGCTGATGAGGTTGTTGCGGGTCTCGTTCGTCAGCAAAAGGATATGGCCCTTGGTGGTCTGCACCATTTCGTGGCAATCCTTCACGGGCAGACTGGCGGGCGTGGCTTTTACCCAGTCCCGGTCGAAGGTGTAGCGCCTTTCGTTTTGGCCAAAAACAAGCTCGGTAGCCCCCGAATTGCGCCAAGCACCGGAAAGGATGCCGAAGCCAAGCATTGCGGAAGATTTAAGGAAGGGTCTGCGTTGCATATTATTCGTTATTATTCATTGGTCAATGTTCACCCGGTTTTGGCAACAACCCGGTCTTCATCAGCACAAACGTAAACACATTGGCCAGCACCGCAATGATGAGCAATGACAAAACAAAGCCCAAGATTGAGCGCCAAATAGCATTCAGCCAGTTTGTTTGGTACCAACTTTTGAAAAACCAGATATTGAAAAATAAGGTGGCGAAATTGGCGAAAATGGTGGTTGCAACCATAAGGCCGGGCAGGCTGGTGAACCAAATCGTAAACACCGAAATGCTGGACAACAGGCCATACAGATAAGCATTGGCCACGAGGTGCTCGGCGTAGGTATTGCGGAATTTGCGGTAGGCAATGAAAGTGCCGATGCTGGTTATCGGCACGTTCAGCGCCATGATGACGGTGGTGTCGCGCAGCACATTGTGCATCATCTTGGACGGTAGGGCCTTTTGCTCCGGCGTCAATTCCAGGTTCATGGTGGACATGGTCATCTCCATGA
>JADLHE010000507.1 GCA_020848965.1 Saprospiraceae bacterium | reverse complement strand
TCGAGGCCGCCGCCGTAATTATTGGGGGTGCAACCGGATGATTTTCTGAGGAAAATCACCCGGTTGCACCCTGAAAAATCGGGAAAAATCATGGTTGTGGTCGTTGCCTTGCCTGAAAGATTAGGCTGAAAACCTGTTGGATTATTCTGCAATGATTATTTTCTCCACATATACTCCATGCGTATCTTTAATCTTAAGAATATACAGCCCTGCCTTTGCTTCGGAAAAATCCAATAGTTGATTATTGGAGCTTATTTCGCCCTGCGAAAATGCAAAACCATTCAGGTCGTACAGCACCCAAGTAGCCTTGGTTTGGGCTGATGAATTTGAAAGACTTATCTTTCCATTGGAAGGGTTTGGGCTTACGCTCCAAGAATTCAACGAGGATGGAGCATCCAAAACCAGCGTTGACGGGTCATTGGTATGGCTTGCGGTGAAGAGTATGTTTTGCATGTCATTTAGCCAATTGTCGGGCTGGTTATAGGCCAAAATCAAAACCTTTTCTGATGAACTCAATATTAGATTCAAGGCAGTATTATCCGTGGCTGTGTCAAAAAGTTTAGACCAAAGGACATTGGCATTTGCATCGTATTTAATGAGCAGTATATGGTACAACAACGAGGAAGGGTCTGCAAGATAATCTCCCATCACATAAAAGCCATTGTCAGGGGATGGAATTATTTTAAGCCCATGCACCCTATCGTACCCATCCAAGGGCAGGGATTTTTCCCAAATCTCCTTGCCTTCATTGTTGATTTTCAATAGGTATGGGGACGAAAAGTACTGGTCGGGGGTAGTATAATATCCGTGCGTTCCCAATAAGATATAATTCCCGTCAGATGCAATTGCAGCACCGCTGATAGAATAAATATCGTTTTTGAAAAAAGTTGAAAGCCAGGCTGGGTTGCCGTCTGGATTTATTTTTCTAGCAAAAACATCGGGCTGCCAATCGTCACTATTAATGCCACCCGAAAGCAGCACGCCGCCATCTGGTGTTGGAACTATTTCTGTATTAAATTGAATATTATCATAGGGGTAACCATATATTTTTGACCAAATAACCTCTCCCATTTCATCCATCTTGATGAGAAACTGGCCTTCGCCATTGCCCGCATAGCAATAGCCACCCACGGCGAAATATCCATCCGCAGTAACAACAATATCCTCTGCAACTCCTCCTCTGTTGCCACTAAGTCTCAATAATTTATGCCATAATTTTTTGCCATTGGCATCCACCCTCATTACAATAATGTCATAGCTATCATAATTTAACCACGTGACGTCGGGGTGCTCATAAGTTCCTGCAACGATGCATCCGCCGTCGGAAACAGGGGCTACGGCGTAGAAGTTTTCCAAGCCCTTGTCCACATCAAAAGCATTGTACCAAATACCTCGGCCATCCCCATCAGTCTTGACCAAAAAACCATCCGAATTGCTGCCAAAACCAAAGGTGGAGCCTGCCAAATAAACATTTCCGTCGGTTGCCCCTGCAATATTCCCCGCAAAGTCAATCGCTGTGCGGCTGCCATACTGGTACGATTCGGGAGCGGCAGTGAGCGGCGCTGGCTCGGTAGCAATAAAATCATGAAATACATTGTGCCATGCGTTCACGGGCTGGAGCGGCCCCCGAAGGTCAAAATAGATTTCCGCCCGACTGGAGATAAAACTATAATCGGGCAGGTCCGGCAATTGCTTTGCCTGAAAGCGCAGGAAACAATAGGCGCTATTTTCATCGGTACTAGCTGGTGGCAAATTCAATTGCTCCAAAGTAAATTCAATATTGCCATTTAATGCGGTGCTTAAAGTGAAAGGGTGGCTCCACGCAACCATTCGAAAGGTGCTTATATCCAGTAATTCCGACAGTTTAAGCCGAACCTTTACGTTCTTTATGGTGTCAGGATATGGGTTTTTAAATCGGATTACATATTCATTCTGCGTATTGGGTTCCAAAATATGATAGCCGCCATAGCCCGTTGGCTGCTCCACGATTTTATTGGGCAAGCCGCTCGAAGTGTTCTCGACACAAGCAAGGGCGACGTCCGCTGCCCCTTCGTCATGGTGAAAAAGGGAAAACAGGCCTGTATTATAAAAGCCATTTTCCCCTGTGCCGCAGCCTTCCAAAGTTGCCGACGGCCAGCTCATTCCCGGATAATTGGGCAATTGTGGAGCATCCACCCGAATCGTCTTGCCCAGGCCGGGCATTTCCAATACCAACGAATCTCCCACGCCCAAAGAAAAACTGGTGGTTTGGGCCAATATGCCATCTTCCAATATTCGAAAAGACAACGAATCGGGCATGGGGCTTTCCCCAATATTGGAAAGCACAAACCGTGCGTTTTCTGCGGTGCATTGGCCTTTAATATTTAAAAAAGCCCCATCCCAAACCGGCGGGCACGACACGCTTTCCATCAGCCTGCCCTCTAGGCAATGAGCGGCGCCGAGCTGCACCCCGCAATCCAACACAACGGTGAAGCTTAGGCTGCCGCAATCAAGTGCCCCGATTTCCCCAATTTCAAATAAGACGAACTGCCCATCCTGCGAATAGGGCTCATTGGCTTCCACCAAGGAAAGTCCAGCTGGGAGCTTGATTTCGAGGGCTTGGCCCTGCGCTGCAATGGGGCTGGTATTGCACCAAGTTGCGTACACCACCGAAGTGTCGCAACGAAGAAGGTCGGGCGTCGTGATTCCCAATTCAAGCGAAGGACAGGTATGCGTGGAGTACAACAAAAAATCGGCAGTTGGGTGCGGCGTCAAACTGTCTGCTTGCAAGGTGATTTCGTTAGAGCATAGTTGCCAATCAGCGTCTTGGGATTTCATGCTGAGCACATGGCTGCCCATATTCACTGGAGCCTTGAAACTGCCATCCGCTTCCGAGAACAACCATTGCTGTTCGTCAATATTTATGATAGATTGCTTGGCGGGCACATCAATGCCGGGGTCGTACACGCAATTGGCGTCAACATCAACCCAAACCCTGCCAGAAATGGAAAATGACTTTGCATTGCCTTGATAATCCGACTTTAAAAGCCATTGGTCATATTGGCCGTTGCCCGCACTATTGGAAGTCCCGACATAGATCAGGCTGCTGTCTGGCGCACTAAATGCAGAAAAGAAATGGTTGTCGCCATTGCCACCAAAACTCGACCTCCAATATTCATAGCCTGCCGTGTCCACCATCATGGCAAAAGCTTTCCTCGGCTCAGGGTAATCGCCCGACTCGCCCGCTAAGAGCAGGCTTCGGCCATCGGGGCATAGTTGGAGGTCAAAAACAAGATTACTTTCATTATGCGCATTTGTATAAGTCCTTTTCCAAACTAAATTGCCGGAGGAAGTATATTTTAAAAGTTTTACCTCAAAATCATAAGACCCATATTTTCCGCCCGAATTAGCAATAATGACGCTCCCATCCGATAACTGTACAGCACCCATTGGCTCCGACCAAATACCATTGGATTCCCCATAATAGCCTGTATCCTGCGTTCTGCTCCACGTTAAATTACCTGCTTCATTCACTTTCGCAAAGAAAACCCCTTCGAACCCGACCCCTATTGAACTTGTTTTTCCAATAATAAAATATCCGCCGCCCGGTGCTTTTAATATCCGTTTTACTCTGTTCTGGTCATTGAAATTAAAAGTCCTTTTCCATAAAAAAGTGCCTGCTGAACTGAACCTGAGCAGGGCTGCTACTTGGGGCGAACCATTTTGTTTGTCAATAGAGCCAATCAAAAACTGGTGGTCGTCGGTTTCATGGGCGCAAAAACCAGCTTTTGAGTTCGGAAATTTGGTTTTCCATTCTACCTCGCCCAGGCTATCGGTTTTCATCACCAGCAAAGCGGCATTATAGAATTGCGTGTCTTGCGGAAAGGGATAATATGCGCCCGTGAGGATAAAACCGCCATCGCTTGTTTGGGCAACGAAATAAGCCGCCTCCCAATCATCTGAAGGGTAGTCTTTTTCCCATAAAATGGTACCATCCGGACTTAGTTTTTTCAGATTGACCTGATATTTCTGGCCGAACCTGACGGCTCCTGCGGTCACTAAATTCCCATCGTTGGTTGCAATGATTTTTTGTAAAAAATCCGTTTGGTCTCCTCCAGAAAACTGCTCGAAAGGCTGGGCCAGCAAGCTGGAAAATACGAGGAACGAACAAAGTGAACAGAGGTAAAAGCGGGTTTTCATACAGCGATTTTTATTTAAAATTGGAAAAGAAGTATCTGCCCAATAAAGGTACAATTAAGGCTTTTATTTGCCCAATAAACACAAATTTTCATTTGTGGGTGTCATTTCAACGACTATCCCTCAGCGACTAATTTTTAATTTTTCATTTGCTAATACAACGCTTCGCAGCCGTCCCCAACTCTTTAGCACAAATACACTCACCAATTCAAGAAACTTTACAATAAGCTGGCTTTCAATCAATTAACCTTTTTGCTGCTGCGCAATGGCGGCCCGAAATCCTTTTGTCTCATGTCAAAAAAACGCTTTTGTTTGTTCTTGTTCCAATTGTTCAGTCTTGGCCTTTTCGCCCAAGGCAGCGATAGCCTTTCGGCCAATCACCAGCTCGAAATCGGGGGCATCCGCTTCACGGGCAACCAGTTCAGCGAGGCAGCGGCCCTGCTCTCAGTTTCGGGCCTGAAAGTCGGTGACCGCTTGGCAGTGCCCGGCCCAGAAACCGCCCGTGCGCTCAACAACTTGCTGCGGCTCGGCCTGTTTTCCGATGTGCAGATTTTCAAGGAAAAAACGGTGGGTGACGTCGTCTTCCTAGAAATAGCCGTGGAGGAGCAGCCACGGCTGTCGGGGCATGGCTTCCGGGGCGTGAAGAAATCGAGGCACGATGACCTGAACGAAGCCGTGGACGGCATTTTGACCAAGGGCAACGTGCTCACCGCCAATATGCAGGAGCGGGCCGTCAGCGCCATCCGCCAGTTTTACGAAGGAAAAGGCTTTGCCGACGCACGGGTGACGGTGCTGAAAGAACTAGGCTCCTTGCCCAACAGCCAAAAGCTCGTCTTCCAAATTGCCGAAGGCAAAAAACTGCGGGTGCAGGACATCGCCATCATCGGAAATGCCAACGTGACCTCCCGAAAACTGCTGAAACTGCTGCCCACCAAGCCCCGCCGCCGATTTTGGAAAGCCTCGAAATACCTGCCCAATGAATGGGCGGAAGGCAAAAAGGCCATCCTCGCACATTATCAATCGCTCGGCTTTTTGGACGTCGAAATCACGGGCGATACGGCCTATAAAAACCCGGACGGCAATTGGATGCTCGGCCTCCAAATCAAGGAAGGGCGGCGCTACCAATTCGGGCAAATAAGTTGGTCGGGCAATTCAAAATACAGTGAAAAAGAGCTGGGTAAACGGCTTGGCATCCGACCCGGTGACGTTTACAACCCAGAACGGTTGGAGCAGCGCCTGCGTTTCAGCCCATCCGGCGACGACCTGACGAGCCTCTACATGGACGATGGCCACCTGTTTTTCCAAATAGAACCGGAAATCAGCAGCATCCACGGCGACACGATTGACCTGAAAATCCGCCTTTCCGAAGGCCCCGTGGCCATCGTTGACCGGGTGACCATCAAAGGCAACGACCGAACGAAGGAACACGTCATCCGCCGGGAACTCTTTACCGAGCCGGGCAAGAAGTTCAGCCGGGCCGACCTCATCCGGTCGCAGCGGCAGATTGCCAGCCTTGGCTATTTCAATCCCGAAAAAATTGAGGTGAACACGCCCGTGAACGCCGCACGTGGCACCGTGGACGTGGAATACACCGTGGAGGAAAGCACCAGCGGCCAACAACTAGAACTCGCTGCGGGCTGGGGCGGCCCCGGCGTCGGATTGACGGGCACGGCGGGCGTCACCCTGAATAATTTTTCGATGAAAGACCTGTTCCACCGCTCCCGTTGGAACCCGCTGCCTTCGGGCGATGGGCAGAGCCTTTCGTTCAGGGTGCAGTCGAGTGGTGCCGCCTATCAATCGTACAACCTATCCTTCACGGAGCCGTGGCTGGGCGGCAAAAAGCCCAATTCACTCACGGTCGCCTCGTTTTACAACCGCTACACCAACGGCCTTTCGGCTGAAAATACGGGCTTTAGTGCCTTTTCGCTCTGGGGTGGCACGGTGTCGCTCGGCACTCGGTTGCGCTTCCCCGATGATAATTTTGTGAGCACCACCGCCCTGAATTTCAACCATTATCGCCTGAACAACTGGACGAGCGGCCTTTTCCAAACGGACGATGGCACAAAGGTGACGGACGGCCAATTCCTCAATTTCAACCTCAAGCAAACCATTGCCCGCAGCACCATCAACCAGCCTATTTTCCCAACCAGCGGCTCGAAGGTTTCGCTGTCCGTGGCGCTGACACCGCCTTATTCCCTGCTTTCGAAACAAATCGGCGACAAACTGGTGGAGTACCATAAATGGCGCTTCGATGCGGAGTTCTACACCTCGCTCACGAAGAAACTGGTGCTGAAAACCAGCGCCAAAATGGGCTATCTCGGCAGCTATGGCAAGCGCCGCAGCACCTCACCTTTCGAGCGCTTCCAGTTGGGCGGCGATGCCCTCGACAACCGCAGCGGCGGCTACACGGGCACTGACATCGTCACGATGCGGGGCTACGAAGTGGCCGATTTTGAGAACAACCTGATTGATGGCGAACAAGTGGCAACGCCATTGTTCAACAAATTCACCGTGGAGTTGCGCTATCCGCTGTCGCTCAATCCAAGTGCCACGATTTATGCCCTTGCCTTCGCCGAGGCGGGCAATACTTACCAGAGCTTTCAAGGCTACAACCCCTTCGACCTGAAGCGTTCGGCAGGTGTGGGCCTGCGGGTGCATTTGCCGATATTCGGCACCCTCGGCTTCGATTACGGCTACGGCTTTGACAACCCCGGGAATTGGCGGGCCAAGGGGCGGTTCAATATCACGCTGGGGGTTGAATTGGATTGAGTGCTTTGGCGATAGGCGTGACTTCTTAAAGATAGTCGCATTTAAAATTAATGGACGTATAGTGCGAACCAGCAGTCCCTTTCGAGAGGAGGGGTTATCAAACCCCGGCGTACCAGAACACCGGGGTTTGATAACCCCTCCTCTCGAAAGGGACGGC
>JADLHE010000506.1 GCA_020848965.1 Saprospiraceae bacterium | reverse complement strand
TTGATTTTCTGGCCTTCCTTCACCAAAATGCTCCCCAAGCTCCCTTGCAGCGGCGCACCCACTTCATTTTCACCCTCTGCCTTTTTATTTAGCACCACCGCCGATTTCACGCTTTTGTCCCGCACCTTCAGCGAGCGGGTCGTGCCGTTGTACCGGAAGAAAATGAGGCGATTGCCTTCCAGGTCCGGCTCGGTCATGTTCATGAAGGTGATGAGCAGCGTTTTGCCGGGTGCAATTTCAATCAACACTTCCTCATTCGTTTTCAGGCCGTAGAAAAACGGGATGCTTGGTAGTCGGCTCACATCGCCGAACTCCTCGGCGTGTGCATGGTAGCCTTCAAAGACCTTCGGGTAGAGTTTGTACGAGAGAAAATCGTTCAAGCCGTAGCCCTCCCCGAATTTCGCTGCAAAACTCGCCATTTCTTTCTCAAAATCAACGGGCGCCAAGTGTTCATTTGCATCACCCGCCAATTGAGGCTCGCCTTTCAGCACCACCTCGATGATTCTTGGCGGAAAACCACCCTCCACCTTGCCCAGTTCGCCTCGCACCAGCGATTTCACGCTGTCGGGAAATGCCAAGGCATCGCCATTTTCCAGAATGCCCTCGGCGCTGAGGTCATTGGCCGTCATGAACATCGCCAAATCGCCAACCACTTTCGAGCTGGGCGTCACTTTTACGATGTCGCCGAGCAGCAGGTTGGCCGCCCTGTAATTCTCTTTTATTTGCTCAAACTTATGTTCCAAACCCAATGACCTCGCCTGTGGCCGCAGATTGGTGTACTGCCCGCCTGGAATCTCGTGGTCGTAAACCTCCGCCGTCCCCGCCTTCAATTCCCCCTCGAAAGGGTAATACAATTCCCGCACTGCCTCCCAATAATTGGAAAAAGCGTTCAGGCTGTGCAGGTCAATTTTGTTCTCCCGCCGATGCCCTTCCAGCGTCGCCACGAGCGAGTTGAAATTGGGCTGCGAAGTGAGGCCGCTCATGCTCGCCAAGGCCAAGTCAATCACGTCCACGCCTGATTCGATGGCCGCCAAATAGGTTGCTGACTGGATGCCTGCCGTATCGTGCGTGTGCAGATGGATGGGGATTTCGATATGCTTTTTCAGCTCCGCAATCAGCGTGTGGGCCGCCCGTGGCCGCAGCAGCCCAGCCATGTCCTTGATGGCGAGGATATGCGCCCCGGCATCCTCCAGCCGACGGGCCATGTCCACATAATAGCCAAGGTGGTACTTCGGCCTCGTTTCATCGAAAATATCGGAAGTGTAGCAAACACAAGCCTCGGCGATGCTCCCCGTGCGCTCCCGCACCGTGCGGATGCTCGTGAGCATGGACGGCACGTAGTTTAGGCTGTCGAAAATGCGGAACACGTCAATGCCCGTCGCCGCCGCCTGCTCGATGAATTTTTCAATCAAATTGTTCGGGTAGGCCGTGTAGCCGACGGCATTTGTGCCACGCAGCAACATTTGCAGCAACGTGTTCGGGATGGCTTTGCGGAGCAACGAAAGCCGCTCCCACGGGCACTCGTGCAGGAACCGCAGCGCCACATCGAAGGTGGCCCCGCCCCAGACCTCCATGCTGAACAGCTCATGGCCATGTGCTTGCGCAAATTTTTCGGCCACCGCCAGCATATCGTGGGTGCGCACCCTTGTTGCCAACAAAGACTGGTTCGCATCCCTAAAAGTGGTGTCGGTGAAATGGATGGGCCGTTGGTTTTTCAGCCATTTTGCGAAGCCTTCGGGGCCGAGTTTTTCCAGTTTTTGCTTCGTGCCGGGCAGGTAGCCCGTGGCCGTTTTTTGTGGAGCAAAATCAGGCAATTGTGGCTTTCGCAGTGTTTTCTTCGGGTCAATGAAAGGCACATCTGGGTTGCCGTTCACGATGGTTTCCGCCAGGTATCGCAGGATTTTCGTGCCCCGGTCCTTGCGTTGTGGCATGATGAGCAGTTCAGGGTGCTCCGCAATGAAGTTGACCGTCGCCCGCCCACGCCGGAAGTCCTCGTTCCGAATCAGGTTTTCAAGGAAGCCGATGTTCGTCTCCACGCCCCGCACCCGGAACTCCAGCAGCGCCCGAAAAAGTCGCTCGCAAGCCCCCTGAAAAGTGCGCCCCCAAGCCGTCACCTTCACCAACATTGAGTCGAAGTAGGGCGAAATCTGCGAGCCAGCGTAGGCATTGCCACCGTCCAATCGAATACCAAAACCCGCTGGGCTGCGGTATGCGATGATGGTTCCGTAATCCGGCTTGAAACCCTCGGCGGGCCGCTCGGTGGTGATGCGGCATTGCACTGCAAAGCCGTGGCACTCCACGTCTTTTTGGTTGCCGATGCGCAGCTTGGGGTGGTTCAGGTCATAGCCTTCGGCAATGAGGATTTGCGAGCGCACGATGTCAATGCCCGTCACCTCCTCCGTCACCGTGTGCTCCACCTGCACCCGTGGGTTCACTTCGATGAAATAAACATTGTCTTCGGAATCGAGCAGGAACTCGACCGTCCCGGCGTTGTTGTAGCGCACGGCCCGACCAATTTTTAGGGCGTATTCGTAGAGTTTTTGGCGGGTTTCTTTTTTCAAAAATGAAGGGGCAATTTCAACCACTTTCTGGAAGCGGCGCTGCACGGAACAGTCCCGCTCGAATAGGTGGACGAGTTTTCCATAATTATCGCCCATCAACTGCACCTCGATATGCTTGGGGTTTTCGATGAATTTCTCCAGGAAAACCGTGTCGTCGCCAAAGGCATTGCCCGCTTCCTTTTTGGCTTCGGGGTAGTTTTTCAGCAGTTTTTCTTCCGAGCGGCAGACCCTCATGCCACGGCCGCCGCCGCCCGCTGCCGCCTTCAAAATGACGGGATAGCCAATCTTCGTCGCCCACTCGGCCACCTGCTCCACCGACTGAAAATCGGAACTACCGGGAATCATCGGCACGCCCGCTTTTTCGGCCACGGACTTGGCCCGCACCTTGTCGCCGAGCGCCTCCATCACCTGCGGCCTTGGCCCGATGAAAGTGATGCCTGCTTTTTGGCAACGCCGAACAAAATCAACGTTCTCGGAAAGAAAACCATAGCCGGGGTGGATGGCATCGGCTCCGCATTTCTTCGCTACCCGGATGATTTCATCAATATTAAGGTAGGGCTTGAGTGGGTCGTTATCAGCCCCGATTTGGTAGGCTTCGTCGGCCTTTAGGCGATGCAACGAAAAACGGTCTTCGTAGGTGTAAACGGCTACGGTGCGGATGCCCAATTCCGTAGCCGCCCGGAAGATGCGGATGGCGATTTCGCCCCGGTTTGCTACCAAAATTTTCTTGAAGCTGAGTGGTTGCTTTTCCTTCATAATCAAAACTGATTGGGTTTGGAAAATTTGGTAGGACTTGGTCGCAGGCTTTTTCAGAAGGGCAAATGTAAGGGGTTAGGGCCTTAGTTTTTGAGGTGACATCATTTCGCCTGCTCCAATTGAAATTTAAAGCTGGAATTGTAAGGCGAAAAGGTGTTATCTCGAAACGGTTGCAGGTGAGATGACACCTTTTTGCAATGAATAGTCTGCTGAAATTGAAAGGTGGTGGAGGCAAAAAGATGTCACCTCACTTGGTGGGTAAACCGCCCACAAACCCCGGTATATCCATCCCCCCAAAGTTCCCCGAACTCATCAGCAGCAGGTTGGCATTTTCAAGATTTTGATTTTTTATAAACGCCTCTAATTCAGCTCGTTCCGTAAAAACCTGCAAGCCCGATTTGCCGAAGGCAGCTTGTATTTCTGCTGGCGCAACGGGCGGCATTTTCTTCATTTCCAAGGTGTGCGGGCTGTAAAAAACGGCGGCTACATCGGCGGGCTGGAGTGAGCCATTGTAAAGCGGTAAAAAATCCTTGTTCAAGCTACTGAACGTATGCAGTTCGAGGCAGGCGATGAGGCGGCGCTCTGGGTGCAGTTTGCGCACGGCTTCCACGGTCGCCTTGGCCTTGGAAGGTGCGTGGGCGAAGTCGAGCCAAGCGGAGAAACTTTCGGCTGATACTAGATTTTGCAAGCGTTTTGCTGCTCCTTTGAAGGTTTGAATGGCCTTCCAAAAAGTCCAGTCCCTGATGCCAATTGTTGAGCAGACGAACCTTGCTGCGGAGAGGTTGGCGAGGTTGTGGTCGCCGAAGATTTCGAGCTTTACGATGTCCTTGTCAGAGGTTCTCACGACAGTTCCACCATACATTATCTTATAAGGTAGGCTGTAGTAGGGGGTGGCATAAATCTCTGATTCTGAGCGGTTTACTATGTCGGAAAGGTCTTTGTCAGGGCCGTAATAGAACAAGTTTCCTTCCGCTTCCATGTTTTGCAGGAGCAGCTCAAATTGATGGCAATACTCCTTGTAGGTCGGGAAAACATTGATATGGTCCCAAGCCACGCCCGTGATGACAGCCACGTGGGGGCGATAGTGCAAGAACTTTGGCCGACGGTCAATAGGGGAGGAGAGGTATTCGTCGCCTTCGATGACCATGAAAGGAGCGTCGCTGAGGCGAACCATCGTATCGAAGCCTTCCAATTGCGCACCCACGAGGTAATCGAAATCAATACCCACATTGCGCAGCACGTGCATTATCATGCTGGTGGTGGTCGTTTTGCCGTGACTGCCTGCTACCACGATGCGTTTTTTGTCCTGCGAATGTTTGTAGATGAATTCGGGGAAAGACATGACCCGAACGCCCATTTCCTGTGCCCGCAAAAGCTCTGGGTTGTCGGCACGGGCATGCATGCCAAGGATGGCCAAATCCAAATCAGTGGTGATTTTTTCAGGGAACCAACCAAACATTTCCGGAAGCAAACCTGCCTTTTCCAACCTTTCTTTTGCGGGGTTGTAAATCTCGTCGTCGGAGCCGGTTACAAAATGGCCGTTTTTTTGCAATGCCAATGCGAGATTGTGCATGACCGCCCCGCCCATTGCTATTAAGTGAATACGCATGTTTCTTTCTCAAAACGGAAATTTCCCCTCCAGCGAACTGTTACCAAACTGTTGTTTTATCATTAAATATCCAACTCAATGAGTAACGGCGAACCTTCGACCTGAAAATCCGTTATTTTTGTGGCAAAATTAACCGGGCCGACCGAAATAACTGCCCAGTTTCTGCCGTTAAGGTGGAAAGTTTTCGGAAACCCAATTTTATAACATATCCAAAATCATTTTCCAATGAAAAAAAGCACCGTTAAGCAGTTCCTTCTCTTGGCTTGTGTTGCCCTTGTCGCTTTCACCATTGCTTCTTGCAACCGTGGCTACGGCTGTCCAACGTTCTAAGAGTCAACAGAACTCCCTTATTCTAAAGATACAGTGATTGGAAGTGTTTGCTTTCGCAAGTTGTTGCGTAGCAAACACTTCCGCATTTTGGAAAATACCATGAATTGGAACCTCCTTACTAATTCACAAGAGCTGAACCAGATTGTAGAACGCTCGCACCAAGTGCCTTGCCTTATTTTCAAGCACAGTACCCGTTGCAGTATCAGCTTTATGGCCAAACATCGGCTTGAGGAAAAATGGGACTTTACCTCCTCGCAAATTGAGCCTTATTACTTGGATTTGTTGAGCTACCGCAATGTTTCCAATGAAATTGCCGAGCGGTTTCAGGTCTTTCACGAATCCCCTCAGATACTGTTGATAAAAGACGGCGAGTGCTTCCACGATGCCTCGCATTTGGATATTTCCGTGGAGGAAATTCAGGAGGTAATTAGTGATAGTGATTAGTGTTGCCCAACCAATCACCAATTACTAATCACCAATCACCACTTAATCTTCGTCAGGTCCAAATTGTCACGCACCAATTCAATGGCCCGCCTTGCTTTTCCAAGCGTCTGCACGTTGATTTTTACTTCTAAGTGACTGATTTTCACCGCCGTACCATAAGTGTCGAGTGGGGTGGAAATGACCGGGATTTGATGGTCGTTCACGTATTGTTCATGATGGAAGCCCTCAACATGGTGCAATTGCTTCCCATCTCCAGTGATGACAATGCCCGCCAGCGGCGATTTTTCCAAGCCCTTTTGTTTACTGAGCCTTTGGATGCCGAGCAATGACTCGTTCAATCGGTTTTTGCTCACCACGAGCAAGACGCCTTGGTCATCCTCGAAATTATGGGTGCCCATGAGCGATGCAGCTACCACATTTTCCACTAAAACGTTGAGATTCTGAGGGTTGTAAAGCACCCGGCCATGAATGGCTCCGCTAATGGTCGAAAGCAAAGGATACAGCAGCGTCTTTTCATAAGGCAAGACGCCCAGCAGCGGAATGTCCCATTCACGCAGTTTCATACCCACATAATGCTGCACTTTTTCGATTTTATCGGGCAGCACCTTGTTCACGATGACACCTGCAATCGGCACTTTTCGCTCCCTGAACAGCGCAAGGCAGAGGTTCAGTCGGTCAATCGTGTAACCGACCCCACCTTCGACCACCAGTATGGCAGGAGCGCCAATCAGGGAAGCCACATCGGCATTGCTCAAACCGACCACACTGCCCACGCCGGGGTGGCCCGTGCCTTCATAAACCACCATTTCATATTGGCTTTCAAGAATGGCGGCGGCGGTTTTCACGTCAGCATGATAGGGGTAAAGGCTAGGTTCATCTAGGAAGGCTTGGGTCGCACCTTTGCCCAAGATAACTGGGCTGTGTACCTTCGCCACAAGGTCGAAGTGCATCATGGTCGAAAACAGCAGGGCATCCTTGTCCACCTGCAAATTGTCAAGGTCAATGGCTTCTTGCCCGACTGGCTTACAATAACCCACCCGCTGCCCCGATTGCCGGAATGCTTCGACGAGGCCAAGGGTGCAGGTGGTTTTGCCAACGTGTTGGTTGGTGGCGGCGACGTATAAGCGTTTTTGCATTGACGAATTACGATTGACGAATTACGATTGGAGGCGGCGCTGCCTCCGTAATCCGAAGTTTTGCCCAAAATTAGTTTTTATGAAATTATTGTAGCCGGGAACTTTCATCAACCTTGATTGTTTTATCGGCGTATGAAAAGCTCAAAAACCAAGTTAACTGCCCGTATAGCCTGCCTTTTTAAGACTTCATCAATTTTTCATCGTGGTAAAACGCTTTTGGTAAAAAATGCCAACTTTGAGCGTTTGGAGGGCGGAATTCATTCCGCCACAATTTTAGAATAGGCTGAATGAATTCCGCCCTCCTACCCAGAACCAACTTTTTTTACAACATGACTAAAAAGATTTTTAAGAAAAAAGAGCGCACAGAGCGCAAACTCACCTCTTCCGAGCTTCAGCGGCTGATGTTCCAAATTTTCAAGGACAATCCCAAAAAGCAGTTCAACCCAAAACAACTCGCCAATAAACTGGGAGCCAATAACAGCAAGGACGCACTGATTCATGCCCTTGGCAAGCTGGCCGAGGCTGGCTATATCCAACCGCTGGGCGATTTCAAATTTAAATTGAAGCAAGCCCCCGCCCAGTTTTTGAAGAAAAAAACGCTGGCTGGCTATGTGGACATGACCCGAACTGGTGCGGCCTATATTGAAATCGAAGGGCATGAAAACGATATTTATGTAGCCGCAAAAAACCTTGGCGCAGCCATGCACGGCGACCTTGTAGAGGTGTCGGTGTGGACGCCACGGGGCCGTACCAAGCCCGAAGGTGAAGTGACCAAAGTGCTTGAAAGGGCGACCGAGGTTTTCGTCGGCACGATTTGGTTGCGGGCCAAGCACGCCATCGTTGCACCCACTAATTTTCAAGTTCCGGTGGACATTTTGGTTGACCTCAACGATACCAAAGATGCAAAGGATGGCGACCGGGTCATCGTGAAGGTGACGGAATGGCACAAGCGCCAAAATCAATGGCCGAAAGGCGTGGTAACCTCCGTTTTGGGGGCCGAAGGAAGCGATTTGGAGATGAAAGTCATCCTTATCAACAAAGGCTTCGCCCTTGATTTTGACCAAGAGGTGATTAACGAATCCGAAGCAATTCCGGAGCTAATCACTGGGGCGGAAATCCAGCAACGGCGGGATTTTCGGGAGGTCTTGACCTTCACCATTGACCCAGAAGACGCCAAGGATTTCGACGATGCACTCAGCTATCGGGTGCTTGAAAACGGGAACATCGAAGTGGGGGTCCATATCGCCGATGT
>JADLHE010000505.1 GCA_020848965.1 Saprospiraceae bacterium | reverse complement strand
TGGGTAAATGTAGGTGCAAAGTGTAGCCCGTGGTCTATGGAACGTCCAATGCCATAGCTGATGCAATCTGAGTTGGTGGCATTGATGGTCGAAGCGATAAGCAGACTGTCCGTCAAGCTAAAATCGGCAAAAAGGTGGGAACTTGGCGCAGTCAAGCGCTCCCAGTTTTCGCCAAGGTCGTCGCTTCGGAACAGCCCATGTGCCGTACCTGCAAAAAGTGCATCACCCTCCCACTGCAATTGCTGCACAAATCCCGGCGGCCCATATTGGTTGTTCCAATTTAGCTCAATGGTATCAGGCACGGCGAATTGGCCCATCGCCATTTGAAACTGGATTGCCAGCATTACCAGTATTGTTAAATGGCGGTATCGGCTAATTGCAACAGTGGACAAAGATATTCGCATATTGACCGCTAAAATAGAAGCTTTCATTTTGTCAGTTTTTAACGAGCCTGATTGGAGAAAATGCACTTGTAGATGTCCTAACTAAGACAAGGTAAACGCCGGGTTGCCAGTTAATTGTTGAAAGGGTAATTTTGGGTTTCCCAAGTTGATTTTGGTGAAAATCACTGGATATGGCTATAGTTTGGCCAACGCCATTGAAGATTTCAATGCTTTCTACCAGTGGGTCTATTTCGAAGAAGAGGTGGTCGCTGAATGGATTTGGTGAGCAATAAATTAGCGACACGTTATTTGTTTCATAGGTGTTCGTCAGCACCTCCACGTTCCAAACCACGATGCTATCGCAGCCCATCCCAAGGTCGAATTTTTCCACCAAAATAGTGTCATGCTCCAGCAGCCAGCCGTTCAGCGGGTCGCCGAGGTTCACGAAGGTGTCAATCACCACCGTTGCGCCAAACTCACCAATGTCTATCTGGGTATAGTTCAGGCTATCATAAAACGGTAGTGCTGCCAGTTCAAAAAAAGCGGTGTCGCTCAAAAAGGCGACACCCCCATAGAGTCCCCCCGTACAGAGGCTCACGTCTGAAATGCTAAAAATTTGTGGTTTTTGGATGGTATGCAGGTACTGTGGCCATGCCACGGGCTGCTGGTAGTCGAAGCTGATGCTCGTCCGGTTCAGAATGGTGCTGTCAAACGGCGCATCCGCCACTTGGCTCACCCGGAATTTCAGGTAGCCCACAGAGGCCGTATCGTTTTGCGAAGCAGGCGGAAGTGCAGCGTTTTCGATGGCAAATTCGAGCACCCCAGCGTTGTTCACCGACAGCGAATAAGGGTGGCTGCTGGCACCTTGGCGCACCGTCGTCACGTCCAACCAATGAGAGAGCGTGTCGAGAATGACTACCGTAGCAGCTGTGTCTTCGCCGGTGTTCCGAAAGCGTATGAGGTATTCGATATCGGTGTTTTGTTTGATAAAATGAGGGTTGTCAATCCCTTCGGGGGAAGCCAATAAGGTGTTGTCGGTGGGCGCTGCCTCGTTTTCCATCACATGGACGGAGCGGAACGGGTCGGCGTCGTCCTGTGGGAAGATGGTCACAAAGCCCGTGTTGTTGCCACATGCCTCGATGCTCACCGCCGGGCGGCTCTCGCCGGGGTGGCCCAACGACTGCGGCACTTCCAGCCGGAGTGTTTTTCCGTTGTGTGGCTGCGCAATCTCCTGAATTTCGCCCGGTGCCAAGTCCACTGGCACGGCAATGCTCACGATTTGGTCTATCACGATGATGCTCAGCAATGGGTTGGTCGTGCCGCCCGTTCCAGTGTTTTCGATGGCAAAGCGCACACTGTCCACATCGCACTCGGCGCTCAAAACCAAGCTTGAACCATCCCACTGCGGGTCGTTTGGGAGGCAGCTGCCATTGGGCGAAGCCACCGCCGTTACCAAATGCGCCCGACCGGGCACGGCATCGCAAGCCAGAAAAGTTTCGAGGGTGAAATGGCCACAATCGCCGATGCCCAGGTTGCCAATATCGAAGGTCCAAGTCCTGCCAGTTTGGCTCAGCAGCGGTTGTTGCGAAGCAATAAAGCTCAACGCACTATCGAGCGTGACGGCCAGCTCGGCATTGGTAGCTTCGGCAGTGCCAATATTGCAGAATTGCAGCTCGTAAACCACTGACGAACAGGGCCTTAGCTGCGGGGTCGCCACATCCACTTCGATTTCTGGACAGGCGATGCCCACCTGTAGCGGGAAGTCCACCATCGTGGTATCAAAGGGGCTTGCTTGCGCAACGGGCAGGTTGTTCTGGCAGGCTTGCCAATAAGCGTTCGGGGAAATAAGCTGGAGTTCGTAGTTGCCCGTGTCGGTCAGTATGGAGAAGCGTCCATCGTTGTCGGTATAGCCGTGGTACACCGTGCCGCTAAGAGCGCCAGTTTTAGTTGCCGTGAGGTGCCAGCCGCCAAAGCGTTTTTCGTTGGCCGAAGGCAGGCAGTCGTTGTTTTCATCGAAAAAGACCTGCCCCTGCACGTAATTGGACAGCAATTGGCCCGAAGAGCCGATACGGAAAAGCTGGCCGACGCTGTTCAGCACAGCCCCGTTCACGTCGTCCACCCGGCTGTGCGCTGCAATGGCAAAGCTGCCGTCCGGCAATAGGGCGATGGAATGCGGGATGTCTTTGCGGTCACGCACATAGCTTTCTTGCCAAAGCAGCGTGCCGTTGGCGTCGGTTCGGACGAGGTAAATATCGTCGAACCAATTGTTGAAGCTCTGCGCTGAGCCTACGAGGGCAAAGCCGCCGTCGGGCATTTTGGCAATATAGGTGCCCCATTCGCCGAAGGCCCCGCCATAGGTCTGCGACCATTCCAATGCGCCGTTTTCGGTGATTTTGAGGAGGTAAACATCGTAGTCGCCAGCGCCAAAGCTCCTCGTAGTGCCGCCAACCACATAGCCACCGGATGCCACCGATTGAACGTCAAAAGCAAAATCGTCATCAAGCCCGCCAAAGGTTTGGAACCATTGGAAATTGCCATCCAAGTCAATCTTGGCGAGGTAAACATCTTGGTCGCCAGCCCCGAAACTGGTGGACTGGCCCGTTATAATCAACTGGTTATCAGCCGTTTCGGCGATTCCCCAAGCCTCGTCCTCGCCAAGGCCGCCGTAGGTATTCGACCAAAGTTCATCACCGTTTGCGTCGGTTTTCACGAGCAGGATGCCGACGTCGTTCCCGTCGTCGGAGCGACCAACGATGGCATAGCCGCCATCGGAGGTTTCTATGGCCGCCCTTGCGAATTCAGTAGCTGTGTTTCCGTAGGTTTTGTTCCAAAGGACATTGCCAAGTCTATCGGTTTTGATGAGCCGGAACTGGAAACCGTTGCCGCCCGTGGTGAAACTGCTGCCACAAAGCAGGTAGCCGCCGTCGGAAGTTTGGCGGAAATCGTCTATGATGTCGTGTTCGGGGCCGCCGTAGGTGCGCCGCCACTGCTCTTTGCCGAAGGCATCCAATTTGACTAGGAAAATCTGATGGAGGTCGGGGCCATCGCCCGTGTGTCCCGCTACGATATAACCGCCATCGGGCGTTGGGAAAATGCCCCTTGCAAAATCGTAGCTGCCAAAGTTCAGGTCTTGCCGCCAAGTGTTGGGCTGCGCCTTGGCCGACGGCAGTCTCAAGCATAGGACAAACAGGCCAAGCATCAGCAGGATTGGCCAGCGGCAGACAGCAACATGGGATGCCGAACAAGTGTATTTTCCTTGACGGAGCTTCATCAATTCAGGTTTTTCCTCGGTTCAAAGAAAGCCGGGGGGTAGGCTTCCCTTTCTCAACAATACAAAAGTGCGGGAAGATGTGTTACGGAGCAACAACAAATAAAGTGGTTTCTCAAACGAAATTTTAGTCCTTCTGCGACAATTTCCCTAAATTGCGTTGCTTTTTAAGCAGGTTTTCTCAAATTTAACCTTGAAATGCATCAACGGGTTGGCGCAATTTTTTAATGCTTGCGCAAGCGTTGCAATTGCATTAAAACACGATGCTCGCTGAACGTTTCGATATTTAGGCTGAACACCATGCACAAAAGTCGCTTACTAGAACTGTACAGGGCCTTGGAGAAAACCGAGCAGCGGGAACTTGGGAAGTTCGTGCGTTCCCCTGTTTTCAACCAACGAAAGGACGTGACCGACCTGTACGACTATCTTTACCTGCACTGCACGGGCAAGGACGAACAGGCGTTGGAGCGGACGAGGATTTTCGCCACCATTTTCCCAAACGAAGCCTTCGATTCGGCCAAATTCGACTACACGATGTCGTTCCTGTTCGCCGTCATCAAACAGTACCTCGTGTTCAAGGAGCGAGAGCAAGACCCCGTGGGCGAAGGCATTCTGCTGGCCCGCTCCCTTCGCCGGAAGAACCTCGGCAGGCTCTTCGAAAAAGAAGTGAACACGCTCGAAAAAAGCATTGAAAACCAACCGCTGCGGGATGCGGAGTACCACTACAACAATTTCCGGCTGCATGTGGAGAAGCATAGTTTTGCGAAGCAGGAAAGTCGCACTAGCATGGCCTCGTTTGCCGAGTTCTCGGAGTCGCTGACGCAGTTTTACATCGCCAAAAAACTATGGGAAGCCTGTACGCTCGTGACCCACCAAGCGGTGGCCAAGGTGGACTACACCGAGCAGGCCGTGATTGCGGCCGTGCTGGGCCTCGTCGAGCAGAATGGCTATCGGGAAGTGCCCGCCGTGAACCTTTACTACCACTGCTACAAAGCCCTGACGGAGACGGACAGCCTCCGTTGGTTCGAGGCGCTGCGCTCGCTCATCCGCTCGCAACACGGGAGCATGCCACCCTCCGACGTGCTGAACCTCTACCTCGTTTCCACGAACTATTGCATCCGTAGGTCCAATAATGGGGAAAAGGCGTTTTTGGCCGAGGCGTTCCAGCTATACAAGGAGGGCTTGGCCACGGCAGCCTTCCTCGAAAACAACCTGCTCAACCGTTTCAACTACAATAATATCGTGATGGCGGGCCTGCTGCTGAAGGAGTTCGATTGGGTGGAAGAATTCCTCCACGAGTACAAGGACTTCATAGAGCCGAAGCACCGGGAAAGCACTTTCAATTACAACCTGGCCATGTTCTATTTCCAAAAACCCGACTACGAGCGGGCCATGGACTTATTGCAAAGGGTCGAGTTCGATGACGTGATGCACAACCTCTCCGCACGGCGGATTTTGCTGCGCATCTACTTCGAAAAAGACGAGCGGGAAGCACTCAACTCCTTGATTACCAGCTTCAAAAACTTTCTGTACCGACACAAGGAACTGGGCACCTACCACCGAAACATGTACATGAACCTGCTCCGGTTCAGCCGCAGGCTACTGACCACGCCCACGTTTGAACATGCTGCAAGGGAGGAGCTAAAAGCGGAAATACGGGCCACCGAACCGCTGGCTGAGAAAAATTGGCTGCTTGAATTTTTGGAGCGGGCAAGCTGAGCCTACCGCAGCACCACCAATCTTTGGCTGCCCGCCAACCGCCCATTTTCCAAAAACATGCTGACCGTATAGATGCCGTTCGGCAAATGGCCGATGCTGATTTGCTCCGCAATGCCACCCAAATTGCGCAGCAACACGGGCCGCCCCGAAAAGTCCGTCAGGCGCAGCAGGGCATTGCCTTCCAACGAAGTTTCGAGGGTGAAAAAATCGCCCGCAGGGTTCGGGAAGAGCTTGAAATCAAGCTGCTCCAACTGTTCATTCGACCCCGAAATCGTGGTATGTGTCTCGCAACCGAGGTGGTGCGCCAAGTGGCTGGAAGTATCAACGACTATATTCTCATCGCCTGCCTGATAGCCTGTATAGGCCAAGTAGAACAGCATCATTTCATCCGTAGTAGCCTCGCCAACAGCAATGGCCTGTGGCGGGGAATTGGGGTTGTGCGGATTGTTGGAGGTATTGTCGTAGGTGGCGTAGCCGTGCAGCTTGGTGAGGGCTGGGATTTTCACAGGTTTTTGGAACCGATAGGCACCTTGCCAATGGAAATCCCAGTTTGGAATATCAATGAGCGGGATGGTGTCGCCCAGTAGCGTGATGCCAAAGGCTTTCATGCTGGTGCAAATCAGGTGTGCATGCGGCGCAATGCTGAAGAGCGTAGCAGCCTGCCCCACCGTGAATTCCTCGTGAAAAGTCACCACCTCATTGGGCACGACCTGAAAGGGGCCATTGGTGATGTTGGTAACATGGTTCAGCACGGGGTTCAGCACCACCTCCCGCATCGAGCCATCCGAAAGCCGCAAATTGACCTTGGTATTGTCCGACTGCCCGACACTGGTCACCGGGTAATGGATTTGCAGCACAATGGCTGTATTCGCTGAGATTTTAACGCCCATATTCGTTGGGTAGTCCTGTACGCCACTGCCCGGCACCCATGCACCCACCAGCTTCGCACCAAAGACGCCGATGCCCCCAAAAGCCGTGTAGCCCGGCTCTGGGTCGGCAGCATCTTGCGCCAGCGCTTGCCCAGAATCATCTTGGTAAACCAGCACATGGTGCACCACGCTGCGATTGCCCGGCACCACTTCCAAACCCGTGATGTAGCGGTTTCCCGGCAAAGTGACGGGTATCGCAAAGACCCGGTAGAGGTCGTTGTTCAGTATGCTGGGGATGGTGTAGTTCGGTATCTGCACCGTGAGGTCGGGGTTGGTGATTTCCTCGGTACTGTTGAACACCGGGGCGGCTGGCGCATTGGCGAGGTTGCCAGCGGGTGCGTCGTTGTTCACCCAAGCATCAATCAGGGCTACCTCTTCGTCGGTCAATAGGCGCTTGCCCGCATGGGCGCCATAGTTGGGGTCGGCCTTCCAAGGCGGCATATTGCGGCTCGTGACGGCGTATTGCATCGCAAAACGGGCGTCGTAGGCTTCTTGGTAGCTCATCAGCGAGAACGGGCCGATATTGCCGGGGCTGTGGCAACGGGAGCAATGGGAGTAAACGATGCAGGCCACGTCGTCGGCCCAAGTTTGGGCGTTGAGGTTTAAGGCAAAGCAGAAGAGCAGGGGCAGTACAAGATTTTTCAGCATGATAGGTTGTTTTGATTTGGCAAATTGGTGGGGCTTGGACTCATGAAAAATTGGATGGTTTAAACAAAGGAACGAAAGAATTTAGGGAGGAGGCCAGGTTTTTCAACGAATGGTATCCAAAGGACTACAAAAGGAAAAATTGCAATTAAAAAACTAAATTTGGTTACTCAGCATCCAAAACATCTAGCATCCAGCATCTAGCAACATCTCCTTACCTTCGCCCCAAACAACACCACATGCACAAACTCATCACCACCCTTGTCATCACCTTTTTCGCTGCCGCAATTTTTGCGCAGCAACGCCCCACCCCACCCTTTTTCGAGGCCGATGCCCCCGAATGGGCCAAAATGCTCCTCGAAGAAAACCCCAATGTGCGGGATATCCAAGCCGCCTACCGGGAATACTACGACGAGCGCCCTTTCCAAAAAAACAAATACACCCAGTTCTACAAGCGCTGGATGCAATGGGCCAGGCCGTTTGCGCAAGCGAATGGAACCCTCGTATTCCCTACCAACGAATCCCTCCAAAACCAGGAGCAGTCATTGTTGGAGATGCGGGAAAAATCTAAAATCTTATATCTTAAATCTGATATCTTAAATCAAAATCCAACGGACCGAGCCGCAACGTGGAGCTTCAACGGCCCAAAAGTCCACTTCTTCCCCGACGCCTCTGCCCAATCCGTTGACCACACGAACATCTACAGCTTCGACATCTACGCTGCCGACCCGAACATCCTCTATGCGGGCGGCGAGGCGGGCGGCCTCTGGAAAACCCTCGACAAGGGCCAGAACTGGACGCTGCTCACCGCCGACGTGCTGCACGGCGCCTTTGGGGCCGTGGAAATCAACCCGCAGAACCCCGACATGGTCTATGCGGGCACGGGCGGCAAGCTCATCAAGACCTCCGACGGCGGGGCCACTTGGCAGACCGTCTATACTGAAAGCAATTTCTGGGCGCAGGAAATCTACGTGCATGAGGCCACACCGGACATCGTTCTTTGCGCAAGCGAAAAAGGGCTATTGCGCAGCACCGACGGCGGCGCTACCTGGGTGAAACTCTGGAATGGCCCGAACACCTGGGGCGTGAAAGCCAAGCCCGGCGACCCGAACACCATCTGGGCCATCCGTGACAATGGCAACGGCGCAGATTTCATGATTTCCACCGATGCTGGCGCAACGTTCAACCCGTCCGCTGGCGCAATGTGGACGCCCACGGGCAACCGCCAAGTGACAGGGGCCATCATCGCCCCTTGCCCCAGCAACCCCACCAAGGTCTATGCCTACCTCAGCGGCGAGGGCGACCAGTTGGGCGGCTATATCGGCGTGTTCAAAAGCACCGACGGCGGCAGCACTTGGGCCAACACCAACCCGAACAACCTCATCGGGCAGCCCTACTCCATCCCCAACCATACCAACGTGATGGACGCCAACGGCGTGGACTGGTTCACGCAAGGCTTTTACGACCAAGCCATCGTCGTGAACCCCCTGAACGACAACCAGTTGATAGCGGGCGGCTGCTCCTGGTTCCGCAGCAACGACGGCGGGGTCACTTGGTACAGCTACGGCGGCTACGTGGGCGGTGGCGGCATCACTGGCGACCGCCACCCCGACATCCAATGGACGGCGGCCGTGGGCAGCGACCTCTGGATTTCCTCGGACGGCGGCATGGTCTATTCCACCAATTTTGGGCAAAGCGTCGAGGGACGCAACAACGGCATTAGCGGGGCGGCGCTCTGGGGCTTCGACAGCGGCTGGAACGAGGACATCCTCGTAGGCGGTCGCTACCACAACGGCAACATGGCCTACCACGAGAGTTTTCCCGCAGGCAGCTACTACGCCATTGGCGGGGCCGAAGCATCCACTGGCTATGTGAACCCCGGCCCGGAGCGCAAGATTTACCACTCCGACATTGGCGGCAGGGTCATCAATCCCGGCTTCGGCAACGGGCTGGGCGGCTTCCCCGTAGGCACTTGGCCCAACGAGAGCTACGCCTACTATGCCAATTCGGAGATGGAATGGCACCCGAACTGCTGGAACATCGTCTATCTCGGCAAAGAAGACAAACTTTGGCGCTCGACTGACGGCGGCACGACCTTCACCGTGCTGCACGACTTCCCCGGCGGCACCGACCGCAGTGTGTACGATATTGAAATCTTCAGGAAACAACCCAAGCGGATGTACGTCAGCCAATGGAACGGCACCGACGACGTGATTTACCGTAGCTACGACAGCGGGCAAACCTGGGAGGCTTGCGCAGCACTGCCTACCCCCAACAACAACGACCGCATCAAAATGGCCCTCAGCAATGAAAACCCCGAAGAACTCTGGGTTTCGGTGAGCTATGGCTCAAACGGCAAGAAGGTTTACAAAAGCATTGATGCTGGCGCAACTTGGCAAAACCTCACCACCAGCGCCCTCGATGGGGCGACCGTCTCCTGCATCATGGCACAGTACGGCACGGATGGCGGCGTCTATCTCGGCACCACCAAGGGAGTTTTCTATCGAAACAATTCGATGGCAAACTGGGAAACCTACACCGACGGCCTTCCCATCAGTTTGGAGCCGAACAAGATGAAGCCTTTCTACAAAAAGGGGTTGATTAGGATGGCTGCTTGGAACGGCGGCGTCTGGGAGGCCCCACTTTTCGAGCCAAGCGCCGTGCAGCCGCTGGCGATGGTGGACAAGCTCACGAGCTTCTGCCCGACCGATACTTTTTACTTCGACGACCACTCGGTGGTAGCGCACGACAATGTTTCTTGGGCTTGGCAATTTGCTGACGCTCAATCGGTTATCGGTGCCGACACAAGGACGCCACGGGTGGTGTTCAGTTCCGCTGGCGACAAAATGGCCATTATGACAATGACAACTTTGAGCGGCGTTTTCGCCGATACCATCTATGTCCACGTGGGCGATGAATGCACCAGCCTATTGCCGGAGGCATTGCCCGGTAACGCCCTGTCGCTGGACGGCGACGGCGACTACGCCACGGCCAGCCAGCCCATCAACCTGAACGACAACCACGCCACCATCACCGCTTGGATAAAACCCATTGGCGACCAAGCCGACTGGGCGGGCGTGGCCTTGGTGCGGGGCGGCAGCACAACGGCGGGCCTCCATTTTGGCACTGGCAACGAACTGCACTATATGTGGAACGACGAGCAATGGTGGTGGAACACGGGCGTCTTTCCGCCACTGGGCGAGTGGAGCCACGTGGCGCTGGTCATTGAGCCGAACAAGGCCACGATTTACCTGAACGGCATGCCCACCTCGCAAAACGTGAGCCATGCCATCGAAGAGTTCGACTCGCCCCTGGTGCTGGGCACCGACCCGAACTACTCCGACCGCTATTTCAAGGGCATCATGGACGAGGTTTGCTTTTACAATAAATCGCTGACGCAAGAGCAAATCAGGGAGGAAATGCACCTCACCCGCACCCATACGGACACCGACGGCTTGCGCAGCTACCTGCAATTCAACGAAGCGGATGGCCCCGCCTTCGACCGGGTGGGCCTCGGCTTTGCCAGCTTCGGCGGCGATGCCGTGCGGGTCGCTTCCACGGTGGCCGTGGGGCCGGGCGTCAGCAGCCGCAAGGATGTGATAGCGAGCGGCGCACTTGTTTTCGGTGAAACGGGCGTGACCACCAGTTTTGTGCCCAATGGACCCGGGCCGGAAGGCGAGGTCGTGGTCACTCGCTTGGACATTGCCCCCGACCAGTCGCCCGCAGCGGACAGCATCAGCCGCAGCTATTGGGTGTTGCACAATTTTGCCGAAAACCCATTTTTCGATGAATTGGCGAGCATCCGTTTCGACGAAATCGGCAATGTGCCATCGGGAACGGTTGCGCAGCAATACCAACTCTTTGCCCGTCCGCCTCGTGCCGATGGCGACACTTGGCAGCCCCTCGACGCTGCCGATGAACTGACACCCGGCGCTGATGGCTCCGTGCTTTTTGTGGATGGCAATGGCGTGGAGGAACCCGCCCAGTTCATCGTCTCCCGTCCGATGGCGACAGCGGTGCAGCAACCCGTCGTTGCGCAGCCGATGGTAAACGTTTCACCCAACCCCGTTTCAAAAAACGGGACGCTGAACATCCATACCAACCTCGTTGGCAAGCTGAAATTCAAGCTGTACGATGCGAAGGGAAGGGCCGTAAGAGTGGCAGTTTTCGAGCGGGACGGCACTTTGGCGATAGGTGAGCTGGCGGCAGGCGTTTACGCCTATTCAGTTGAAGGCGACGGGGTTATGCGATTTGGGAAGGTAGTGGTGGAGTGAGGTAGGAAGCCTGATTCTTACTCCGTCATATCCTCATAAAACCTCCAATAATCGGCGGCGGCATCGGGGTCAATTGTTTTGTAGTGTTCCAACAACCGGAAGAACAAGTTCCGGCCAACTCCCATCATTTGCCAGTCGAGCAGGGTATCGAGCAAATGCTCGATGCTTTTAGCGTCTTTTGATGGATTGGAGATAATAGCGTCCGCCTCTTGTTCAAGCTGGGGCAGGAGGGTCTCCATACTTGATTGCAAGCTGCGAATTTCTCCGGCAATGGATTGGACAAATTGTTGGTAATCTGCTTCTTTCATGGTATCCATGATTTGCAAGATAAGAAGATTCGTGCTTTGGGGTATGTTTGGTATGCTTTGCCCTTACTCAAAAATGACCTCGCAGTTGGGGAGGGCGGCCTGGACTTTGGCGATTTCGAGGGGGGAATCCATTTTTTGGCGTCCCACCTCAAGAATTAGTCAAATTCCATTGCAGGCCGAGCCGCTTGAAGAGGGAGAGCAAAAACTCCAATTCCTTTGGGTTGGAGGCGGTCACTTCTACCTTGACAGGGCCGGCCTTCTGTTCGGCTTTGTACTTTTCTATGAAAAGGGCGATTTCTTCTGCTTCCTCTGCTGAGTGACGGGTGGGAAGCAATGTGAAATCTATGCCTTCAGGTTCTTGTACGATTTTCATGTAAAAGCTATTTTGAGAAATATAGGTTGATGAGTTCTGTAGCCCTTGCTTCGTCAATGAACATCCTGATGGAATTGCCGATGCGTTGGGCACCAAGGGCCTTTTGGTAGTGGTCTATAAGTTCTGTTTTGGCCTCAAAAGAGATATAGCCTCCGTATCCCTTTTCAAGCGAGCGCAGACAGGCAAACGCAAATAAATTTCCCGCAACGCCTTCGTATTCTTTCTTCATGCCCCGGTTGTGTGGGGCATTTTCTATCAAGTAAACGTGGAAATACCCCCTTCGTTCTTCCATGCTTATCAAGCCCTGTACTTTTTCTGGATTCTCGGTCAGCACGAGCTTGAACACTTCGCTGCTGGCGATTTCTCTTTTCCAATCGAACAGCCAGGTGCTTGAAAGTTGGGCAAGCTCGGCAGCACTTACTTTCAACACCGACGTTGGCAACAACTTGCCGCTCTGCCGATGCAAAATGGAGTTGCTCCGATAGATTTCAAGGAAGATGTGTGCTTCTCTCATAGGTTTGGTTGTTCGTGTTGGCTATTCTAAGCCTTCGCAAGATACGAAGATTCGTGTTTTGTTTTAGCCGCACTCACTCAAAAACCATCTCGCAGTTGGGGAGGTCGGCCCGGCGTACAAGGACAAACCTGAGCGCCGTTGAGGGAGAATGTTCGCTATTCTGTGTCACGCAACGCCGCCTCGAACGCAACGTGTTAGTTATCAAAGCGTTGCGTTCGAGGCGGCGTTGCGTGACACACTTTTTAGAACAGTACCAACCCTATCAACTAGTTTACTATTAACTGCCTCAAACTTCAACCCCATTGGATACGGGGACGTCTTTCAGCAGTTCTGTAAGCGCTTGGCGGCTTGCTATGTGTGGCCTACGTACTGCGACCAAGCGCCACTACCCAAGCCCGTGCGCAAGCGCAGCTTGTAACGAGGTATTTCAACTTACAGCCGATGAATGCACTTTAGCTTAGAAATTTTATTTTTTAGCCCAACTTTCATATTTTAAAAAATATCACATCATTATGATTGTAACAGTTACGATTTAAGTTAGTCGGCTAGCTTCTTCACTTCGAGTTTCTAACTAAAAAATGTTGAAAAATGAAAAAGAACATCTTGCAAACAGGTGTAATGGTAGCGCTATGCTTCCTAATGACTACGAATGGTGCGGTTGCACAACCGAGGCCATTTAACGACGAAGCCGAAGTAATGCAGTTATTGATGTCTCGCTGCAAACGAGATTATGAATACATTGCAGAACTTGTCAATGCTGCAAAGCAAATCAAACGACTGTACGACATTCCCGTACAGGTTACCTTGGGCGTGGTTATACTCGAATCCAATGGAACCCAATCACTGCTGGCGAAAGAAGCGAATAACTTGATTGGTGCCACTTGTTCATTCGATTGGGAAGACAAACCTGTGTTCTACAAAGACCATGATGGCATGGTAACCTGTTTCAGGGTATATCCCCGACCAGCAGACTCCGTTTTTGGGTTTGCAGACTTTATCATGTCACCTGACCGCCCTTGGTATGAAGATGCAAGAAATTGCAATTGGGACGCTACTTGCTGGATTGATGGCTTATCTGAGTATGCAACGGATAAACAGTGGCCAAAGAAAGTAAAGGATACCATCGCTAATTATCATCTTGATGTGTTTGACGAATAACACAGCCATAATGATAGTTGTCAAGCCGCCTCCGTGAAAATCGGAGGCGGCTTTTTATTTTAGTTCTGTGCGCTCCAAAAATTCCAG
>JADLHE010000504.1 GCA_020848965.1 Saprospiraceae bacterium | reverse complement strand
TTACGGTGGTGTCAGAACCGATTACATTGGGCACAAGTGCGGCCCATGTATTGGAAACATGCCAAGCTCCGTCTTGTACAGAGCTATAAGTCAATTGGGCTTCCAACCTAACAGTGATGAGGAAAAAATAACAAAAGAACAAGCAAAGGATGCGCCCTTTGCCCAAATTTGGGTCAGTGTTTGTTTTCATTTCTACTAAATTAACGATTAAACAACTACATCGTACACCTCATCAAATGCCGCAATAGGTTCGTTTGGCAACGATGCTTATCATTTTGGTTACAGTAAAATCTTATGAGTGTGGATCCAATTGGTGTATGCGTGTTGCAGCTTCCAGCTTATCGTTCAGGAGGTAGAAAATCTAGTGCAAAGCTAATGAATCCTTTTATTCCACAAATTTTTTTTCAAAGATTCACATATTTTACAAACATTAATTTGGTCGTCAATTTCACAGCCCCTACGTCTGCCAAACCTATTTTCAGCATGACTAATACAAGGCTGTTAACAATCACGCACGTTCTGCAAGTTGCCACACAATCGAGCACATAGTTCCCTACGCAAAAACATTCGCCTACCTTCGCCCCACCCAAACGGCCATTCACCTAGCAGACCATCCACCTTTAATCAACGTTCATGCGATACGCCACCACCATTTTCCTCGGCCTCCTTTGCTCCGCAATGCTGGCACAATCCGGCACCTATAACACCCCCTTTGAGCAGAACAACCAAGCGACTGCCACCTATGCCGAGTGCATGGATTTCTATAAAAAACTGGACCTCGGCTACAACAAGATGAAACTGATAGAATACGGCCCGACGGACAGCGGCCACCCGCTGCACCTGGCCGTGGTGTCCATGTCCGGGGAGTTCGACCCCGTGAAATTGCGGCAGCAGGGCAAGCTCATCCTGCTCATCAACAACGCCATACACCCCGGCGAGCCGGAGGGCGTGGATGCCTCCATGGTGCTTTGCCGTGACCTCGTGCAAAAGCAGGATTACCGTCCCATTCTGGAAAATATCGTGGTCGCCTTCATTCCGATGTACAATATTGACGGTGCCACGAACCGGGGCTGCTGCAGCCGTGCCAACCAGGACGGCCCGCTGGAATACGGCTTTCGGGGCAATGCCCGCAACCTCGACCTGAACCGGGATTTCATCAAATGCGACAGCCGAAACGCCCGCTCTTTTGTCAAAATCTTCAACGAATGGAAGCCCGATGTCTTCGTTGACAACCACACTTCCAACGGCGCTGATTACCAATACACGATGACGATGCTGCCCACGCAGTCCGACAAACTCGGCACGCTGCTCGGCAGCTATATGCGCAGGGTGATGCTCCCCCACCTCTACCAGCGCATGGAGGCGATGGGCCAGCCCATGTGCCCCTATGTGAACGAGTTCAAGGACACCCCCGCCGACGGCATTTATGCTTTCTACGATTCGCCCCGGTTCAGCAGTGGCTATGCGGCGCTGCACCACTGCATTGCTTTTGTGCCGGAAACGCATATGCTCAAGCCTTTCCCCAAGCGGGTGAAAGCGACCTACGATTTCATGAGCGTACTGCTCCAAGAGCTTTCGGTGGAAGGGCAACGAATTGTGCAGTTGCACAAAGACGCCATTGCGGAAGCGATGGAAAAAGAATACGCCACGCTGGAATGGAAAGCCGACGAGCGCCGCACGGATACCATCCTTTTCAAGGGCTACGAAGGCAAGTACAAACCCAGCGAGGTCACGGGCCTCGACCGCCTTTGGTACGACCGCTCGGCTCCCTACGAGCGCCCGATTCTGTTTTGGAGCCGCATGGAACCGAAGGCGCAAGTGCTAAAGCCCGTGGCGTATATCATCCCGCAAGCGTATCAGGAGGTCATCGAAATGTTGGAAATGAACGGTGTACAATTCAAGCGCCTCACCGCCGATGCAGCACCTGAAGTAGAGCTTTACCGCATCCTGCAATACGAAACCCGCAATGCTTACGAGGGCCATTACCTCCACTACGATGTGAAAGTGGAAAAAGAGCGGAAAAACTGGCCTTACCACAAAGGGGATTATGTGGCCCTCACCAACCAGCCCGCCGTGCGTTTCCTGATGGAAACCATTGAACCTCAAGGGATTGACAGCTATTTTGCCTGGAATTATTTCGATGGCATACTGGGGCAAAAAGAGTATTTCTCGCCCTATGTTTTTGAGGATATTGCTGCGCAATTCCTGAAAGAAAACCCTGAAATAAAATACGAACTGGAAATGAAGCGAAAAGCCGAGCCTGAGTTCGCCAAAAGCCAGTGGGCGCAGTTGTTTTGGGTGTATAAACAGACGAAATACTACGAACCCACGGTGAATCTTTATCCGGTGGGGCGGGTGGTACAATTGGAAGGGCTTTCCTTTGAATAAGGAGGATTTGAAGATTTGAGGATGTGAGGATTTGACCTACCGCCGCCTCAAATCCTCGCATCCTCAAATCCTCAAATCCTCAAATCCTCAAATCCTCAAATCCTCAATGAAAAAACTCCACATCCTAGGCGCCCCCGGCGCTGGCACCACTTCCCTTGGCAAGGCCCTTGCGCAGCGCCTCGGTTGCCCGCATTTCGATACCGACGACGTCTATTGGTTCACCGACGACGAACTGCCCTACCGCCGCAAACGCAACCCCGACCACCGCCGCCAAATCCTTGCGGAGCGGCTAAATTCCGGTGATAATTGGGTGCTTTCCGGCTCGCTTTGCGGCTGGGGCGATGTCTTTGCGCCGCAATTCGACCTCGTGGTTTGGCTCTGGCTGCCCGCCGATGTGCGCATCCCCCGCATCGAGCAGCGGGAGCGGCTGCGCTACGGCAATGCCCGGCTCGACCCAGGCGGGGACTTGCACCTTGTTTTTGAAAAATTCAAAACATGGGCGGCTGCCTGCGACGATGAGGGGGGCGGATTGCGCAGCAGGGGGAATGAACTGGAATGGTTGAAAACACTTGCTTGCCCGGTAATTCAAATTGAAGAAAAAATGGAAATCGGGCAGCTAACGGATAGGGTGCTGGCCGATTTGAAAGCATCTTGAACCAAAACCTTCATTGATAAAGTATAAATAACCACAACATGCTTAACAAAATCGGTTGGTTCATATTCGCCCTGCTTTGTGTTCTCATCAGCACATACCCCATATTTTATGTGGTGAAGGGCGACAGCTTTGGCCTGCTCACCTCCAAAACCGCCGAGCAATTGGCCAACATGGTTTGGAAAACTGCCTTCTATACGCATATCGTGCCGGGCGGCGTGGCACTGTTGGTCGGCTGGGCGCAGTTCAGCAAAAAATGGCGCACCAAGCGACCCGATATTCACCGCCTTTTGGGCAAAATTTACGTCTTCACGGCATTGCCGAGCGCCTTGGCGGGCATCTATATTGGGATTCATGCAGTGGGCGGGCCAATCTGCAATGCAGGCTTCGTCATCGGCGGCATCATCTGGTTTTACACCACTTTGCAGGCGCTTTTGAAAATAAAGCAGGGCGATGTCCTGAGCCACCAAAAACACATGATTTTCAGCTACGCCACCTGCTTTGGGGCGGTCACTTTGCGCTTCTATTTACCTGCGCTCATCGCCTACTATCACGAGTTCGAGCCAGCCTACCGCATCGTGGCATGGATGGCCTGGCTCCCGAATATCATCGTGGCGTGGTGGATTGTCAACCGACTTGAGCAGAAAAACTTGGCTATTTCTTGACGTATTTCGTCAAAATCACAATCGTCTGCCCATTCACCTTGCCCTCTATTTGCTCCGGGTTGTCAAATACCAAGCGAATATTGCGGACGGCGGTGCCACGTTTGGCAGCAAAAGAAGCGCCTTTTACATCGAGGTCTTTTGTCAAAACGACGGTGTCGCCGTTCTCCAGTACCACGCCATTGCTGTCCACATGCTTCAATTCCGGGTCGGTGTCCGCAGCAGCCGATTGCCCGGCATTGGCCCAGGCCAGCGTCTCGTCGTCGAGGTAGAGCATATCCAGCAGGTCGGTGGAATTCAAGTGGGTGAGCATCCGCCAGGCCAGCACCTTCACGGCAGGCACCTCGCTCCACATGCTGTCGTTGAGGCAATGCCAGTGATTGGCGTCGGCGGTGGTAGGGTCTTCGATTTGGCTGCGGCAGGTGCCGCAAAGCAGCGCCATTTCATCGGGGTCGTTGCCCGTTTTCGGGGCGACGGTATAGGCTTCGAGCTGGTCGGTTGCGCCGCAAAGTTCGCAGGCGTTGTTGGAGCGTTGGCTGATGATTTCTAAGTTGGTCATTGAACGAGTGAATTTTTTTGAGGCGCAAAGGTAGCTTTACTCAACCCAATCACTCACTTTGAAACATATTTTTTAGTCCGACAGCTTCATCTTCAAAATCGGATAATCCTTCCCTTCCGAGTCTTTTTCCATCCGTTTGTAGGTTTCAAAACCTAGTTTTTCGTAAAACTTGACCGCATTCAGGTTCTGTTCGTTCACGTCCACGTAAATGGCGTGAAGGCTATTCATGGCAAAATCCATCAACTGTTTTCCGATACCTTTGCCCATGAAATCAGGGTCGAGAAAGAGCATCTCCACTTTTTGCTCCGCAACGCCGATGAAGCCTAAAACTTGGCCTTCATGAACGGCACAATAAACCTCAAAGGCATGAAAATCAATGCCTTGCACGATGGTTTTGAAGTAATCAATATCCTCCGGTGAAACGAAATCGTGGGTAGCCCGAACCGAGCGCTCCCAAACCTCCACGACATGCGCATGGAAGCCGTCTTGGTATTTTATAAGTTCAACAGAAAAGGTTTTCATCCATTAATTTTTGGCAAAATTAATCAATGCCAAAACTCCTCAATCCACCACCAACCGCTTGGCCATAAAACCACTTTCGGCCTGCAATTTTACACAATAAACGCCCTTTGCCACTGCTTTCAAATCTATGGAAACTGCGGCTTTATCCCCTTGAATATCAAGCCGTTGCGCCAGCACCTGACGCCCCATCAAGTCGCACACGGTCAATTCATAATTGCCGGGCCGGAAATGCTCGAACCTGCACTGCACCAGCCCATTTGTCGGGTTCGGGAACAACGAAAAATGCCCTTTTGAACGGCTGTCGGAAACGCTTTCAATCACTTCTGGACGGCCCGGCTTGTAGTGCAGGAATACCGGCGCACCCGTCAGCGGGATTTCCGTGGCTGGGTGGAAGTCGCTGATGGGCTGCTGCGAATAGTCCCAGCCCTGCACCTCGACCGAGTCATTGTTTTGCGTAGCAGGAAAGGCATAAGTGGCGCTGGCCGCTTCCGAAAGGTCGGTCTGTGTTTTTGCCCAAAGCACATAAATCGTATCGGATTTGGAGCTAAAAGCCGCCCCACCGATGTTCGGGGGCAAGGCCAAAGCGTTGGTCAAAGCAAGGTCGTAATGTTTGCCATGCAAAAAATCGGAAGTGGTTTTTAGGCCGATGGCCACTTCGTTCACCTCATAATTCGGATATGTGTAAGCGCCGAGATTCTTGAAAAGTCCCATTGTCTGGAACTCATAAACGGAATTTTGTTCCAAAACCGGGTCGGCGATGAGGTAAAGGTAAGCCTGCTCCACCTGCTGCCGCTGCGCCTCCACCATTGCTTTGATGACATAGTTCCGCTGCGCCTCCGCCGAGCCAAGGTACTCGGCATTGAAGGATTTGCGGGGCAGGTTCGTCTCCGAAAGCAACTTCAGTTTTCGAGGAAACGAACTGCCATCATAGCCATAATTCGCCAACACGTTTTGCATGGAAGCAAAGCGGCTGACCATGCCCTCCACGGCCCGGTCGCTGTGGCGATGATAGACCCAACCGACGGGGTTCTCCCAATGCCGCAGGCTTCCATCGAAATGCGGGTACGAATGGATGCTGAGCACATCGAAATAAGCGCCGCCTTGTAGCGGATAATTGGGCGTCGGGCTGCCGTTGTCGGGGTTGTCCGTGTTGCGGCAGATGGCGTCGAGGAAGGCCGGATTGCCCAGCCCGCCCACGCAGACGTAGGCATCGGGGTCGAGGGTTTTCACCACTTCCCAAGTGATGCGCAACATGCGGATATAGTGGAAAATCGGGGCGGCCATCGCTTGGTCGCAGGGCGGCGGATTGTTCTCCCACCAATTGCCCGGCGTGCCGGGTTCGGCGAAGGAAACGAGGGTGTTCCATGCAAAATCCGGCTCGTTCCATACCTCCCAAAAGCGCACAAAATCCTTGTATTCATTGACCATTTTATACACGTAGCGGGCGTAATAATTGGCGTCGTTGTAGGGCGTGCCGTTTGCTCCGCCATCCCAAATTGGCTCGTACAAATTGGCAAAAAGCGTGGACTGCGTACCGGGGCAATACTCCGTATGGTCACGGTGCGCATCGGTTGGGTAGCCGATGAAAACCAATTGGTCACTGGCACCCAACGACTCGTAATATTCATAATAATCTACCCGGATGTCGTAGCTCCATGCTTCGAGGAAATGCTCCGGCAGCGAGCCACGGAAGGCATTCAGACCGATGCCGGGCAAGCCTTGCGAGGGTTTTCCGAAGGAAATATCAGCCACAGTTAGGTCAGTCCAGCCGGGGTAATAATTGAGGTTTGCGCCGTAGGCAAACGGGCCAGCGTAGGGCGTCACTTGGTCGTTGGCGGTGAAACTGGGCTGCGCAATTGCTTCGCAAAATAGGCCGAGGAAGAAAAGGAGGGTCGTGAATCTGTTCATGAATAAAGTGGTTTTTGCCGCAAGTCAAAACTGTTTTGCGGAGCGTAAAAATAGCGTTGCAACAGCTTTTGTCGTGCTGATTGTTCAGGCAAATGACAGATTGACGGAAATTTAGCAAATGCGTTCCCAAACAAAAACCCAAACCGACCATTCAAAAACCCACCGTTGCTCCGCAATGCGCCACTGCTGCTTCTTTGTCCCAAAATCAAAATTGCATGAAGAAAATCACCTTGTTTATCGCATTCGCAATCACCCTGAATAGCCTTATGGCGGCCACCTGGTACGTCGCACCAAATGGAAACGACAACAATCCCGGCAGCCTCGGTTCGCCGTTCAAAACCTTGCCCGCCGCCATTGACGCCGCCTCACCCGGCGATGTCATCGAGCTGCGCAACGGCAATTATGCGTCCAACGAAATCAGAATCGGAAAAAGCAACCTGACCATCCGCAGCTACCCCGGCGAGTGGGCCGTCATCACTGCTCCAACCAATATCGAAGACGTCGCCTCCTGCATCTGGTACAACGAACCGGAGGTGACGGGCGGCACCCTCGAACGCCTCGAAATCGTGGGTGGCTACTACTACGGCGTCAGCTTCGAAACGAACTGGGACTGGGGCAAACCCACCCGCAAAGGCGTCAGCAATATCACGCTCCGCAACTGCAAAATCCACGATACGGGCCGGGATTGCATCAAGATAAAACCCGCCTGCAACGGCATACAAATCCTCGCTTGTGAGCTGTATAACAGCGGCGTCGGCCCCTCCAATTCCGTGGCCAACGGCGGCCCCAACGCCGAGGGCATTGACAACGTGAACGGCGATGGCATGGTGGTGCGCAATTGCTATATCCATAATATCAGCACTTCCGGCGTCTATGCGAAAGGCGGCGTCAAGGATTGTATCATCGAGGAAAACCTGATTTATGGCGTACAGGAAGGCGGCATTTTACTTGGCTTTTACACCGACGCCGAGTTCTTCGACCAAGACGGCACGAACCCCGCCTTCTACGAGTGCCAGTACAGCCTCGCCCGCAACAATATCGTCTATAATACGGGCGGCGCTGGCATCGGCTTTTTTGCGGCCCGCAATTGCTCGGCGTACAACAACACGGTCGTCACTGGCTCCGGCCAGTTCCATGCCCCGCTTTATTTCTCGCCCGGCGATATTTGGATTGACGACAATACGACATTGACCCCACCTTGCCTAAACGTGTTGGCTTTCAACAACATCTTCGTTGACCAAAGCGGCACGGGCGATGAGGACTATACGGTGCAAATTAGGGAAGGGGCGCTCACTGGCACGAACGAAATCAACCGCAATATTTACCATAAAACGAGTGGCGACGCCAAGTTCGACGACGGCGTGAGCTGGCCCGCTTTGAGCTTCGCTCAATGGAAGTCGCAATTGGGCTTCGATGCCAACAGCCAAGAGGCTAACCCGCTGATTGACAATAATTTGCACCTGCAATCGAACAGCCCTGCGATAGATGCCGGGCAGGCTTCACCCGCCGCTCGTGACTACGACACGCACCCCCGCAGCGGCAGTTTCGACATCGGTGCGGATGAATTCGGGAATGGAATGCCACTGCAAATACCGCCACCAAACGGCAGCTTCGGCACGGGCGCTGACGGCAGCTTGACGGCTACTTTTGATTTATTCGATGAAATTAAAATGACCATTTACCCCAATCCCGCCAGCCATGAAATTAGGGTAAAAATGGCGGATATGGGCAAGGTTTTATTGACACTTTATGATAAAAACGGGCGGTCAATTAAACAGGCAAATGGAATGAATATGGCCATTCATGGTTTAACCTCCGGCATTTATTATTTAAGCATAAAAACCAGCAATGGCGAGGGTTTTTGGCCAGTGATGATTATTTAATAGTGTTTGTACAGCATTAAGGTGACATCTTTTTTCCTTGCTCAAAATTTCCAATTTGGTAGGTATTTTAAAGAAAAAGGTGTCATCTTAATGCGCCACTTAAATATGGCAATTCCGAGATGACACCTTTTTTCGCTTTAAAATCATGGTAAATCCGTAAATGTTTCGCAGCGAAAAAAGATGTCACCTCTTTAGGGGCCGCTCCTATCAACTTTTATCAACCAAAATCATGCAACGCAGAGATTTCATTATCACCTCCTTGTTGTCTTTTCCAGCTTTTGCTTGTTCGACATCACGTCGCACGAGCGGACAAGCGGCCAAAGCCTTTGTCGTAAAGGCAGGCGATAGCCGCTTCCACCAGCCTACGCCGTTCAATGGTGTTAACCCCAACGACCTGAAGGTTTCGACCAAGGACACGGCGGGCAAGCTCTCCGCCTTCGACTACCTCGGTGTGCAAAAAGTCGGGCCAATGCTGCACTCACACCAGTTTCAGGACGAAATGTTCTTCGTGTTGGAGGGCGAGTATGTGTTCCAATTGGGCGAGGAGCGGCAGTTGCTGCAAGCGGGCGACCTCATCTTCCTGCCCCGAACCGTGCCGCATACTTGGGTGCAAATGAGCGACCGGGGCAAGATGTTCTACTTCCTCCAGCCCGCCGGAAAGATGGAAGAGTTCTTTTTGAAACTGACCGAACTGGACGGCAAGGGCACCCGTGAACAGTACGAAGAACTGGGCAAAACCAGCGGCATCGCCAACCACGGCCCGGCCATTTCCGCTACGGAAAAGCACGTTTTTGCTGCGCAATTGAGTAATGGCTTCGTGGTGCGGTCAGGACAAGGGCGCTTTGGCGAGCGCACGGTCATCAACGGCAAAAACCCCAACGATATCAAGGTTTCCGGCAAGGATACGGGCGGCGAACTGTCCGTCTTCGAGTACCACGGCAACGAAAAAGGTGGCCCGCCGATGCACGTCCACCCGCACCAGGACGAGGTGTTTTATGTTGCCGCAGGCAGCTACCTGTTCCAATGCGGCGATGAAAAATTCACGCTCGGCGAGGGCGACATGATTTTCCTGCCGAGGGCCGTGCCACATACCTGGGCGCAGTTGAAGGACGTGGGCAAGCTGCTCTTCTTCTTCCAACCAGCTGGGAAAATGGAGGACTTTTTCCGTTCCATCGGCGGCAACAAAACGCTGGCCGCTGGGCTTGACCCATTTAAAGAACATGACATGAAGGTGGTCGGGCCACCTTTGACTTATTAATCAACCTCCTGCCGGATGTATTGGGTTTGACGACCGCTGTTAGAGCTTGAAGCTCTAACAGCGGTCGTCAAACCCAATACATCCGGCAGGATTTAAACCAAAATCATCCATCAATTATGAACAATAGATTCCTTTTTTTCACCGGATTATTTACCCTACTCATCCTTTCTTGCAGCAGCAAAAACGAGCCAACGGCCACGGGCGAAACCGCTGTCCAAGCCTCGGCTGGCAGCGCCAAGGAAAACCACCTCAGCCTAAAAATCAACGGCGTGGAATGGGTGGCCGACCACGATGTTTTCGGTGCCTTCCACCCCAAGGGCTACAACAAGGCCATTATCATTGCAGGGGGAAAAGGTGCAAAGGACAAGGACGAGCAGACTTTTAATATCAATATTTATAACACGGAAGGCCCCGGAACTTACAATTTCAAGGACGGCAATACTGACCTCAGCGTGGCTCAATTGGCCAATTGGAAACCTGAAAGCTTCCTTTGCGGTAGCATGATGGGCCATAATATGAAGGTGAAGGTCATTACGGCTTCTACCAAACCTGATGTGATTGAAGCCACTTTTGAGGGCGAACTGACCTGCAACTCGGGCGAGGTGCTGAAGGTGACGGACGGGAAGTTTTATTACCACGAGTAAAAATAATGATGAATGATAAATGATGAATGGTGGGGCTATTCATCATTTATCATTCATAATTCATCATTTAAAAATGGCTTATTCCACCAAATTAAAACTCGTCATTATCGGCATCCTTGCCTTTGGGCTATTGGGGCGGGTAGGCTGCTATTATGTCAATAAAAAATACGACACGGTGCGCCGCCCTTGGGCTTACAGCGATGACCCCAATAAGCCCTTGCTCGTCGGCAAATGGCAGGGCAGCGTCACCGACCCGGACGGGGTACAGCACAAGGTCGAACTGGAAATCGTTGAGCCGATGAGCGACGAGGAACGCCAAAAGCGTTTTTCACGAAAACGTATCAAACGTGACCGTAGCAGCGCCACCTTGTTCGATGGGACGGCCACGCTGGAAGTCAACAACCACAAGGCTTCTTGCGAGATTTGGGGCGGGCTGGACGAACCCGATGGCCACCAAATCCATTTCCAATTTCGGCCTGTGGACGACGTGCATCCACCGGGTTTTAACCTGAACCTGGTGGAAGGCAATTGGAATGAAAACACCCTTGACCTTCAAGTTAGCTTCGCTTTTTTCAAGCCGGATGGTGGCAGTTTTTCCGACAGTGCCGACCCACGATATGACCAAAAAGGCAAGCTTTTGATGAACCGTATGAATTAATTATTGCCCGCAGATTTAACAGATTTACGCAGATTAGCAAACAGCTTCGCTGTTTGCTATACGCCATATAATCTGCGAGAATCAGCGCAATCTGTGGGAGAATAAAACAGCATATATCGCTTTAACCGCTACCCATTTTTCAAAACCATTTTTTAAAATTAAATCCGATTAAATGAAAGCATCAACCTGCATTAAAACAGGACTGGCGGCGCTATGCCTCCTCATTTCAACGAACATCGTTTTATCCCAACCAACCGGCTCGACGAGCAGCGGTCTGAATGTTGCGAAGAAAGGTATTTGGCCCGCTAAAACCTGTTCGGTTTGCTGGGAAAACCCCACGCCAGCCAACGAAACCGAGCGCCAATGGGTGCGCCAGGCCATTGCCGATACTTGGGAGAAATTCTCGGCCTTCCGTTTCACGGGCTGGGGTGCCTGCCGCCGTGGGCAAAAAGGCATCCGAATCACCATAGACAGGCTTGCGCACCCACATGTTCAAGACCTTGGCGCCTACCTCGACGGCGAGGAGAACGGCATGGTGCTCAATTTCGACTGGAAATCTTGCAATCGAGACCGCAAAGAATGCATCACTTGGGTAGCCGTGCATGAGTTTGGGCATGCGCTGGGGTTTGCCCATGAGCAGAACCGGGGCGATGCGCCGCAAGCCTGCAACGAAGAAGAATCGCAAGGCTCCGATGGCGACTGGTACCTGACGCCCTACGACGATTTTTCAGTAATGAACTACTGCAACCCCAAGTGGAACAACGGCGGCGTGCTCAGCCCCGGCGACGTGGCGGGCGTGCAAAAACTCTATGGCGCCAATGATTTTGAGGACCGGGGCGGCACCATCATCAGCGAACCCGTGGCTTGCTCGATGATGAGCGGACGGCTGGATGCGTTCGCTGTCGGCCTCGACGGGGCGGCCTACCACCAGTATTTTGAAAACGGCGTTTGGTCGGAATGGATGAGCCTCGGCGGCGATTTCAAGTTCTCGCCGCTGCCCATCATGGCGGCGACCTCGCTCTCCACGGTGTCTTGGGGCAAAAACCACCTCGACGTGTATGGCCGTGGCACGGACGGCGCTGTTTACCAAAAATGGTGGAACGAATCGAAGGGCAAGTGGGAGGGCTGGAACAACCTCGGCGGCAATATCGTGGGCGCTCCCGTGGCCGTGAGTTGGGGACCGGGCCGGATTGACCTTTTCGGCATCGGAACGGATGGCGGCCTTTTCCACAACTACTGGGATGTGAACCTGAACAATCAAAAATGGGGCGGCTGGGAGCCGCTGGGTGGAAAATTTAAGCACGGCACGGTGGCCGTCGTGTCGCAAGCACCCGGTAAACTGGACATCGTGGGCATCGGCATGGATGATGCCATGTACCACTTGGCATGGAACAATGGCTGGACGGAATGGAAGCCCCTCGGCGGCAAGTTCGTGCACCTGCCTACAATGGCAACGCAGGGCGATGGCATCCTCAATGTGTTTTGCGTAGGAGCCGATAAACAGCTTTACCAAAAGGCATTTTACAACAACAAATGGCAAGACCGCTGGGAGCCGCTCGGCGGCCAATGCGAGAACCGCCCATCGGTGGTCAGCCTCGGCTTGGAGCATTGCACGGTGCTGGTGCGTGGCACGGACGGCGGCTTGTACGAGAACCGTTGGAACCATTTCCAGAAGAAATTCGATGGGTTCAAACGCTTGGGCGGGGTCTTCGTGCATTCGCCGTTTGCTGTAGGCGAAGGCGTCAATATCCATGTGCTGATGCGGGCGCCAAAAGACGAAATGCTGCACCTAGGTTGGCGTGACCCGCACCCCAACCCGACCTTGGTGAAGTTCCGGGAAAGCATGGACGTGGGGTCGGTGAGGGTTCAGAAGCGGTTTTGATTTAAACACATAGGCACATAGCAAACGTAGGAAGAACGCTGTAGCCAAGAAAACTATGTGGCCTATGTGCCTATGTGTTTAAAAAGAACTTGTTTTGTAAAAAATCTGTGATGCGCCTGCTGTTCTTTTTGCTGCTTTTTCACCTCACTGCCCAGGCGCAGCCCCTCCGCTATTTCACCCATTTCACCGAAAAAGACGGCCTCTCCGACAACCACGTGCAGTGCCTATTACGTGACCAGCAAGGCTACCTCTGGGTCGGCACCACCAACGGCCTCAACCGCTACGACGGCTATGCCTTCCGGCACTATCTGCCCGACACCCGGCAGGCGCAGCGCACCGTCAGCAACGAAACCATCAACGACATCGTGCAGGACGCCGACGGCTTCATCTGGATTGCCACTTCCAACGGCCTCAACCGCTACGACCCCCGAACCGAGACCTTCAAAGTTTGGAAAAACACGGGGCGAAACGACGGTTCGCTCCCAAACTCTTTGATTTGGAACATTTTAATTGATAAAAACAACCAGCTCTGGCTCTCCTGCGACAACCGTGACCTCTGCCGTTTCGACCCAAAAACCGAGCAGTTCACGACCTACCCGTGGAAGGCTTTTTTGGATAAAAAGCGGCCAGAGGCCGCCAACGACGACTACAAAACCATCTATTTCTGTCGCCAGCGGGGCGACCACGGTTTATGGTTCCTGACCAATCATGGCCTGTTCAGCTTCGACAGCGCCACCGAAACTTTCGATTACCACCCCTTCCCAAACCAGTTCATTGCGAAGCAAAAAACAAGCTGCTCTGATGCCATTTACATCGGCTCCTGGGACAACGACCTGCTGCACTATGACGCCTGCAAGCGCCAGTGGTCAAAGGCCAAATTGCCCATTTCACCGACCTTAACTGGGGGGCGCAGGCAGGTGCTCGATGTTTTTCCAATGGGCAAAAATTACTGGGTGCTGGCCCGAGAAGGTCTCTTCCTGCTGGACTCGACGACGCACCAGATGCAGCACGTACAGCCCAACACGGACAATCACCATACCGCCCCGAAGGGTATGTTGAACAGGCATTTTTTGGAAAAAAACGGCATGCTCTGGGTCGGCGGCGAGCACGGGCTTTGGCTATTTGACCCCGCAGCGCAGCATTTTGACTATACCCCCCTGAAGGCCGAAAACGCCAAGGACATCTACAACACTTACAGCCGTTTTCTGGACTCGAAGGTGGACGGCCGCCGCTACATCGCCGATTTTTACGAAGGGAAACTGCTCGTTTATGAAAACGGGCGGCTGCTCCAAACCATCTCGCAGCCCGGTTATTGCGGCATTTTGTACGAAGACCGGGCGGGACAACTTTGGGTTTCCTTCGGAAAAAAGCTGTTTCAACTCGACCGCAAGTCGTTGACCATCAAGCCTTTCGATGTGCCAGCTAACTTGCTTGAATCTGCCGCCCGCTCCTATTTTTTCAGCATGGCCGAGGATGCCGAGGGCAATTTTTGGTTCGGCAATACGAGCGAGGGCCTGCTGGTGTGGAGGCCCAAGGAAAACAAGTGGTGGAAGCCCGGCAAGGCCGATGAGTTCATCGGCAATGGCGTTCGAGATGTCTTCGCCGACGTGGAGCGCCGCACCGTTTGGATTGCCACGGAAGACTACGGCCTGTTCCGTTTCGATGAAAAAACGGCCCAATTCACCCTCTATCGACAGGAGGAAAGCAACCTCGAACACAGCCTCGGTGCCTATATCGTGAATGCTGTTTGCAAGGATGGACAGGGCCACATCTGGGCCGCCACCGACCCCGGCGGCATCTCCCGTTTTGATTATGGGGCGCCCAAAGGCAAGGAATTTATCACCCTGAACAGCGAGGACGGCCTGCCCAGCAACCAAGTGACCACGCTGCTCACCGATGCCCGTGGCAACGTCTGGGCGGGCACCAC
>JADLHE010000503.1 GCA_020848965.1 Saprospiraceae bacterium | reverse complement strand
TGGAAGTACAAGGGCATCAACAACCAGCCCGATGTGTACGAAAAATGGCTCGACCAAGTGCGTGACCTCATGGAAAACCCTAATTCCGATGCACTGGAGTTCGTCAGCGATTTTAAAAACAACCTTTATTCTGAGGAAATATTCGCCGTGACGCCCCGTGGCGACATGATCAACCTGCCCAAGGGGGCCACAGCGCTCGACTTTGCCTTCCATATCCACACCGACATTGGCTACCGCTGCCGTGCGGTGAAGGTCAACAACAAGATTGTGCCAATGGGCTACAAGCTCAATATGGGCGACAAGGTGGAGGTCATTACGGATAAAAACCAGAAGCCCAACGAGGGCTGGCTCAAGTTTGTGGTGACGGGAAAGGCCCGTTCCAAAATCCGCAACGCCATGAAAGAGGAGCGCCGCAAAACGGGCGAACTCGGCAAGGAGGCGTTGCAGCGCAAGTTGTCCAATATGAAGGTCAACTTCGACCAAGGCGTGGAAACCTTGGTGAAGTATTTCAACCTCAATTCGCATATTGACCTCTATTTTTCCATTGCAACGGGAGAAATTGACCTGATTGAAACCTTCAAGGCGTTTGATGCCAAGGAGCAGAAATTGGTAGAAATCAACAAGGAGGTACCTGTTGTTGAGGCAGAGAAAAAGCCGGAGCCACCGCCACGAGGCAAGATTTCGGCAAAAACCAAAATCCTCGTCAATGGCGAGCCTGCCGAGCTATACCATTACAAGCTCGCCGCTTGCTGCAACCCCGTGCAGGGCGACGATATTTTCGCTTTCCTGACCGCAAAAGAGGGCTTGAAAATCCACCGTACCAACTGTTCCAACGCCACCAACCTGCTCGCCAAATACGGCTACCGGGTGATGAAGGCCGAATGGGTGGCCAATACCGATTCGACTTTCGTGGTTGACCTAAAAATAACGGGCGTGGACGAGGGGATTGGCGTCATTGAGCGGTTGACGAAGGAAATCGGGGGCCTCGGCGTCAATATCCGTGGCTTCCATATCGAAGGGGGCGATCAAGGCTATTACGAAGGAAAAATTAGTTTGCTTGTGCTCAACAAAGAGCAACTCAACCTCGTGATGCGGACATTGAAAAAACTGGAATTCGTGGAAACAGTGACTAGGATAGATTGATTTTTATGGGGTTGGCTAGGTTTGTTTGATGGAAAAAGGTTGATGGCAGCGCACCATCAACCCTTTTTCTTCAGCGACTGCTGCATCCCCCTGCCTAGCGGCAATTCCACATTGAAATAATAGGTGGGGGTCGCCGTTTTGTCGCCCTCCTTCGTGCACTTTACGATGCGGTAGCGCTGGCTGCTTCCATCGGCGTTGTCCTTTGTCACGAGCGATTGGTCCTTGGCGATGAAGCCGAGCTTGTCCACCACCAGTTCAATGTCCCGAAGACTGGCCACCACAAAAGCTTGCTCAAACGACTCGCCTGTTCCGCTCTTGAGCGGCACATCCAGCAGTTGGTAGTATTTCCGGTAGGTTTCCACCGTTTGCACGCTGTCCTCCATCAGCCAAGCCGTGTAGCCACGCTCCAGCCAAGCAGGCAGTGAGCCGGGGTTTTTCTTCAAAAAATTATCGCAAAGCGTGAGCGCCTCAGGGTATTTGTCACGGCGGGCCAAGGTGTTCATGGCATCCAAAATACGCTCTTCCTGCAAGGGATTGTAGCCACGGCGCAGGGCATTGCCGTAATAAACAGTGGCCAGTTCCCGGTTCGTCAGGTTGGCATCGCCAGCCAGCAGCCTCGCCCCGATTTCGGCATAAAGTGCCGTGTCCGCTTTTAGGCGCTCTTCGAGCACTTGGATGGTTTCGCCGTAAACGGTTTGGGCAGCAGCATTGCCGAGGCAAAGCAGGGAAACAAAAAAGGCCAACGCCAAAGTTGATTTATTCATCATTGAAGTGTTTGGTTTTGCGGTGCAAAGGTACGAGGTGCAATGAACGTTGGGAGTGTCCTAAAAATTATGGGAGCCTTTTCTACTTCAAAATCAAGCCTTTAGGAAGTCTATCAAGGTTTTATAAACTTCGCTCTTGCGCAAAATATCCTCATTGCCCAGCACCACCACCCGCTCCCGTGCCCTCGTCAGCGCCACGTTCAGCTTGCGGTCAACGCCTTCTTCTGAAAGCGAAACGAGCGTCTCCATCTGCGAAGCGGCGTTGGTACAGAGCGAAATGAGGATGATGTCCCTCGCCCCGCCTTGGTAGCGCTCCACTGTGTCAATCGTGATGCTGGCGCAATCAATGCCCTCCCGTTGCATAACTTCTTGTATCTGAGCGATTTGCGCCCGGTATGGAGTGATGATGCCTATTGATTGCGGATTGCGGATTGCAGATTGCGGATTGGAGGGGCTACCTTGAAACCACTTGACGAGGTTAACCAACAACTCCGCCTCAAATCGGTTCGTCTTTCGGCTAGGGCTTTGGCGGTCGGCGGGCGTGTCGAGGAAGGCGATGCGGCGGCCTTCGATTATCGCCAACCAATCTCCTTGATTATCAGACACTTGTGCTGCCAGCGGCGCAAGCTGTTTTTGCGAAGCGGGTATTTCCTTCGGTAAAATGCGGAGTTTTCCTTCGTAAAAATGCTCGCCGGGGAAGCGCATGATGTCCTCGTGCATCCGCCCTTGGTGGCTCAGGTGGCCGATGGCCCAGTGCCAGCCCTGCTCCACTGCCCGGCGGTAGAGCCGTTCGAAAAGGGAGTTGCGCAGGTTTTGCAGGCCGATTTCATGCAGTTTTTCATCCAAAACGGCCGATGCTTCGGGCGGCTGCACCACTACGGCGGGCAGTTGCTTGTGGTCGCCGATGAGCACCCACTGCTCGAATTGTGGCAGCAACCCGACCAAGCCCGGCTCCAGTATTTGCGAAGCCTCGTCAATGGCCACCCGCCGGAATTTTTTGAGCTGCAACAGCTCCTGGTTATTCGACAGCGAGGCCAGCGTCGCTACGAAGATGCGGTGGTGCTCCAGCACTTCTTTCAATCCCTTTCGGGTCGTAATTTTTTCGATTTTTTTCGTAAGTAGCTGATTTTCAAACTGTTGCCCTGTGGAATAGCGGGAGCCGATGCGCAGGTAGGCGCTTTTCACGGCATCGCCAAGGCTGTCCAGCGCCTCGCAGATTTCGTCCACGGCACGGTTGGTGTAGGCCAGCAGCAGCAGGTTTTCGTCGGTGTTTTCAAAAATCCATTTGGCAAAATGGCGCAGCACTTGGCTCGTCTTGCCCGTGCCGGGCGGGCCCCAGAGCAGGAAGTAGTCGGGGGCAGAGAGCATTTTTTGAAGGATTTCTTTTTGCTCTTCGGTCAGGGAGCCTTCGAGGGATGAGGGGTGAGGGGTGAGGGATGAATCTGCACTTGGGGGAAGTTTTGGGGCTAAGGTTCCAAGCAGCAAATCCCGCTTTCGCTGCTCTGCCCCAGCCCATCGGAACAGGCCTTGGTAGAGGCTGTTGTAGCCGGAATCCATCAGGTCATGTTCGAGGTTCCAAAGCTCGAACTCCTTGAAAATCAGTCCATTGAACTGGCGATAGCGCAGGCGGACGGTGATGGTTTCAGGCGTGATTTCGAGGAGGGTGACTTTGAAGATTTGGGTTTGCAAAACGGTGGACGGTGGACGGTCGTCGGTGGTTGGTGCCTCGCCGACAACCGGATAAAGCACCCCAATATCACCCACCCGGAAATTGGCCAGCGGGCTGGTGTCGGCGGTTTTTTCAAAAACGATGATGGGTTCGTCCTCAAAGGCTCGGTTCTCTTTGATTTTCAAGGATTTAAACAAATCGAAACAGGCTTCCTTCTCAGCGGGCGTATCGAGCCAGAGGGCGGCGAGGCCATTGGAATTGTCCGTGCTTTGGTCGCCCGTTTTGGCCAATTGGTGCTCCCGAGCGATGAGGCCAGAGAAGGCGTTGAAGTAGCGGCGCTCCAAGTCGCTAAGGGCCGAGTAGGTGGCCTCGAAGCGGCCAATACTCTCTGCCAGATAGCCCTTCAGGTGCGGAAAACGGCCCCTTGCGATGCGCTCCAGCAAGGGCACTTGCGCCACGTTTTCAGCGCCGATGGCGGCCAGCCTGCGGTCAATGGCCACGAGGCGGTTGCGCACTTGCAGGGCCTCGTGTTGTTCCGCAACAATGGGTGGGGCGTACTTTAACTGGTTCATTTCCAGGCCACTATACAAGATGTAGCTTGCTGGCTCCACCTCCTCGCCGAAGACGGAGCGCACCATCAGGTCGTAGAGCAGTGTCTGGATATAGTGGCTGGCACCGATGCCGTGGCGGTTGGGCATGAACGCCTTTCCGCTTTTTAGTTCGATGATGGCGCTGCGGTTTTCCTTTTTGTAAAAAACATCGAGACGGCCTTGCAAGCCGTGTTTTTCATCGTAAAAACTGGGTTCGAGGTAAGTCTCTTTCGGCTCGATGTCGAACTTCCGCATACCCGTGCGCACCATCGCTTGCAGCGTTACCCAGTGCTTTTGCGATTGCTCCGCAATTTCCCGAATCTCGGCATCGGTCAGCAGCGAGAAAGCCAGCGGGCTGGTGCGGAACACTTTCGGGAAGGTCTCCTTGAAACTGGCGTCGGGGTTGTGCATCAGTTCGTCGAGGAAGAAGTTGGCGCAATTACCAAGCAGCATGGCCTTGGTCTGGGCCACGGGCAGGAATTTTTGCAACAGGTCAACCACTGGCTCGGCACTGTTGCCTTGGTAGCAGTTCGCCACGGTGGACACGTCGAGGAGGTAGTCGGGGGCGATGACGATGGCCTTCGGACGATAGATGGTCGAAATCTGGTTTGATGAGTTTGAGTTGTTTGATGGGTTTGAGTTGTGCGGGAGACTGCCAACTGCCAACTGTCGAACTGTCGAACTTTCTTCGACGACCTGTACATCCAGCAGACTCAAAACAACGGGGAACCCAAAAGTGCTGCGTATTTCCCGGATGGTGGGGCCGAAGTTTTCGTTGCGGTCGGGGATATTGTACTGAATGCCAATGAGTTGCGAGGGGTTTTCTTCGTCTTGGGCGAGGAGGAGGTCGTTGGCTTCATCGTCGGCAAGGGCGACGACCCGCACGTGCTTTCGGCGCTCGCTGACCTGCACCTCGGCGTAGGTGAAGGGGATTTTCTTTGGCAAAATCGCTTTGACATCTGCTGGCGGAGCTTCCTCAAACAGCCCTTCGATGCTTTCAGCAATGGCTTTCAGGCCGAGCTGATAGACGCCTTTCGCTTCCTTTTCGGGAATGATGGAGCGCATTTTTTTTCTAAAAAGATGCACCCAATACTGCGTTTGCTTGCTCACCTGATGGCGGTGGCAGGCGTAGGCTATGCGGGCAAATAGCGTGGTAAACTGGATGCCCTCGGCCTTCGTGACCTCTATGAAAAGCAGCTCAAACAGGCGTGCGAGGGCATCGGCCTTAGTGAGGTAAGGCCAATCAGCATTGGCTTCCACCTTGGCCAGTTCAAGGTAGAAGAGTCGGGCCAGTTCCGTGGATTTGTGGTCGGTGTTGTTCAATGTTGCGGAGCAAAGAATGGGTATGCGCTGGGTGCAGGTGCAAAGGTGAAAGTAAAAATGAGAAAAAATGAAGGAAAAATTTGAAACCAAAGAAAGATGACTAAATTTGTGGGACAAAAGTCCGAAAAAGATGAAAAACGAGAAAAGCACCGAAAAAGCAGTCTCCAAAAAGCCTAGGGCCTACAAAATGCCCGACGAAGAACCCAACACCGCCGACCTCATCAACGACATAGCCTATCACCCAGCCTATATCGTAAGCACCAGCCGGAGCGGGGTCAGCAGCCTTCGGTTCTTTGGCTTGGCAGATTTTACCGGTCTGACAAGGGAATGGCTCGCCACCGAGTTTCTTGGGCTATCCTTGAAAACACTTCAACGCTACGCCCAAGAGGCAAAGCTACTGACGCCAAGGGAAGGCGAGGCCGTCTTAAAATTGGAGGCACTCTATAAAAAGGGCATAGAAGTATTCGGGGACAGGGACGATTTCAACAAATGGTTGGGGATGCCAGCTTACGGGCTTGGTGGGCAGGTACCTTTGGAGTTGCTTAGTATGTCAACGGGCATTGACATGGTTATGGAGGAGCTTGTCAGAATTGAATTTGGTGCTACCGCTTAAACCCCACCCTCATGCTTGTTTACCGAATTGTGTTGGAAAAATGGTCGCAATCGCTGACGGCCTCTGGCCAAGCGGCACGATGGAACAGCCCAGGAAGGTTCGTGCTTTACACGGCTGGTACAAGGGCGTTGGCTTGCCTCGAAAATGTGGTTCATCGCATCAGCCTCGGTTTGAACCAACTGTTCAAGACAATGGTCATCGAGGTGCCGGATGCTATTTTCTTGGAAAAAATTATTGCGGAGCAACTGCCGGACGGCTGGCACGATTTCAACAATTACTACATCACGCAACAGCTTGGCGATGCTTGGCTTGATGGGATGAAAAGCGCCGTGCTCGCCGTACCTTCAGCAATTGTCCCAGCAGAGAAGAATTTCTTGTTCAACATCCAACACCCTGATTTCCAAAAAGTAAAACTGATTCGAACCGAGGATTTTGTTTTTGACCCAAGGATAAAAACGGTGTAAAACATTGGCCAAAGGCTAACAAAAAAAGCCGCCTTCCCAAGCATGGGAAAGCGGCTTTTTTATTTCAAAATAAATCAAATCAGAAGATGTAACGAATGCCCAATTGTGCCTGCCAAACGCTGTTCAACGATATGTCTTTGGACAGTGCCTCCGTCGGATAGACGCCGCTGCTGGAGGGTGCAAAATTGTAGATAGGCTGGTTCGTGGCCGTGTCTGCCTTCACGAAACGGAGCGGGAAGTTGTTGCGAACCACGTCGGCCACGCCCCACTTGCTGCTGAGCAGGTTGCCGAAGTTGTAGAAGTCAGCACGCAATTGGATGGTGTGCTTGCGCTCCTTCACCTTCACGGAGAACTCCTGCTGCACCGACACGTCGAAGGTAGTCAGCCAAGGAAGCAGGGCACCGTTGCGCTCGGCATACTGGCCTTTGTGCTCGCTCAGGTAGTCGTTGTTGTCAACAAAAGCCATGAAGGCTTGGCGCTGGGCATCGGCAGTGGCAGTCACTACGCCATCGGCGTTTTTGATGTCCTCGAAAAGCAGTTCGTCACCGCTGTTCGGGATGTAGAGCAGGTCGTTGCTGGTAAGTTGGTCGCCGTTCACATCACCGTTCACGGCGAAAGTGTAGCGGCCTTGGTTGCTGCTCTGCATGAAAACGGAGAAGGTGGTTGCACCAAAATCAAGGTATTCCAAGCGATAGGACAGGGCAGCAATGATACGGTGGCGCTGGTCGAAATCGGAGAAGGCCAGTTCCTGGAGGTTGTTGCCGAAGCGGCTTGGGTTGTCACGCCAAGAAGAGAAGGCGATGGAACCTGCCGTCATCAGGTCTTTCGACTCGCTGAAGTTGTAGGCCAACATAGTGTAAAAACCCTTCTTGAACTGGCGCTCCAGTTTGGCCGTGAGGCTATAAGTGGAACCTTCGTTGGTGTTGGTCAATACGATGGCATCGGTGATTTTGTCGTTGATGCGCAATGCGTTGTTGGAAGCAGTGCCCGTGAGGCCGAGGCCAGCGTAGGTTGGGCGGTCGTCGGCACCGTCGTAGGTAGCCTTGGATGGTTCCAAGTTGGCATTGACGTAGTAAACGTTGTTCAGGTTTTTGTTGTAAATACCTTCCAAAGAGCCTACGAAATCGAAGGGCAACTTAAAGTCAATCGCCAGGTTCGTCCTCCAAAGCTGCGGGAACTTGAAGTCCTTCTCGGTTACTGCAATGTTGAAAGTCGGTGGCGTAGTGGCGTTGTCAGGGATGTAGGCCGTCACATCTGGGTTGAAGCGACGGTTGTAGATATTGTTCAAAGACTCAGAGCCAGTCAGGATACCGTTGTTGCCCACTTGGTTCGAAATCCAAACGAAGGCGGGACGGCCGGCGAAGAGGCCGGTACCACCACGGAGCTGCACGGAGCGGTCGCCTTTGATGTCGTAGTTGAAACCGATACGTGGCGAGAACAAGGGGTTCGTTTTTGGCAGTTCATCGGTGCGGTACTTGACGCTTTGGCCGTCTGCATTGATGAAGCTCATCGTGTCCAATGCTGGGTTGTACAGGGCTGTTTTACCATAGATGGGCACGTCCACCCGGAGGCCAGCCGTGAGTTTCAACTTGTTGTCCATCATGGCGATTTCATCCTGAATATAAGCGCCCGGCTGTGCTACTTTGGTGGTTGCCGTTGGCAATGCGCCACCTTCGAGCGCCGAATAGGTAAGGTTGTAGCGGCGCAGTTCCACGGAGTCCACACCGTTTACATCGTCGTAAAAATCTTGGAGCGAGTTGTAAACGAACTGGCCGTAGTAGGTCGGCGTGAAAGTATTTTCAAACTTGAAGTACTCGAAGTTCAAGCCTGCCGTGATGGTGTGCGCACCCTTATACATCGTGAAATTGTCCTGAAACTGCCAAGTATCGGTATTCAGGCGGTTGTTCGGCGTGAACGGCTCGTAGCCGAAGGTCGTGTAGTTGCGGCCACCCTCTAGGATGTCCACGAGCGGGAAGACACTTCCGCCGCTGCTGCGGTAGTCACGGTTGGCAGTGTAGCCAAATTGCACCTTGTTGGAGGCTTTTGTGCCAATCATCGTGTTCAACTCGAAGATGCCAGAGTAGATGTCGTTGTTGATGATATAATTGGAGTTCGAGAAGTTCATGGCGAAGCCGTTGTTGTGACGGTTCTGGAAAGAGCCACTGTTGCTTGACAGTACATCACGAGCCGACTTCAGGTAGTTGAATCGGAAGCTGAGGCGGTTGGACTTGTTCATATTGTAGTCCAGTTTCACGAGTGCCTTGTCGCTCTGGGTGTTCAGCAGGTATTTTTCGTACTCGCCAGGGTTGTAGTCAAACTTGTCAATCAGGAACTGCTTCAGCTGGTCCATGTCGGTAGCGAGCACCCGGCTCACGTTATCGCCTTCCACGCCACGGTCGGCCACCCAAGAAGTGGCAGGGTCGTCACGGCGCTCGATTTCCGCATTTACGAAGAAGAACAGCTTGTTCTGGATGATTGGGCCGCCAAGGCGGAAGCCCGTCTGCTTGACGCTGAAGTCGTTCTTGGTAATGGTGGTGGTGTCGGCTTTGTCGCCGGCCAGAGATTCGCTGCGGGTATTGTAGAACACGGAGCCTTCGAACTGGTTTGTGCCAGAACGGGTCACGGCATTGACGCCTGCACCCGTGAAGCCGCCTTGGCGTACATCATAAGGTGCAAGGTTGATTTGGATTTCGTCAACTGCGTCCAGTGAAATGGCCGAAGAGTTCGTCTGGCCGCCGGGTGCGCCAGCAAGGCCGAAGCTGTTGTTGAAGATGGAGCCGTCAAGTGTCAGGTTGTTGAAGCGGCTGTCTTGGCCAGCGAAGGAGACGCTGTTGCCCGTAGTTGAGGCCACGCTGCTGGAGCGGCTTTGCGGCGTGAGGCGCACGAAGTCGTTGAGGCTGCGGCTAAGGGTCGGCAGCGAGTTGATGGCTTCCTTCTTGATGTTGGTGGCAGCACCGGTGCGCTCCGAGTTTAGGATTTCGTTTTCAACGGCGGTGACCACTACCTCGCTAAGGGTGGTCGAGCTTTCTTGCAGCTTCACGTCCAAGCGGAAGTTTTGACCCAAACCCAAGACGACCCCGTCGAGGGTGTAGGTTTCGTAACCCGTGAAACTTACCTCAAAGCGGTACGGACCACCAATGCGCACATCGGGGATGTTGTAGCGACCATCCTCACGAGTCGCTGTGCCGTAAAAAGTGCCAGAAGGCGTGTGGGTGGCGGTAACGTTGGCACCGGGCAGTGTCTCCCCTTTTGCGTCCGTTACTGTTCCGAGGAAACTAGAACTTTGAGCAAGGCCCATGACTGAGCAAAGCACAAAGCCAAGAAGCGGCAGTGCATGTCGAATTGCCTTAATTGTTGTGAAGTTGCTTTTCATACAGTAGTGATTTGATTAAAAAAAATTGATGGGCTAGTGCCCAGAAATTATCCTAAAAATGGTCTGAAGAAATAGCTGTGAAAACAGGGTTTTAGTCGTAGTAGTATCGTTGTGAATAGGCTCTTATGCACAGGGACTAAGGCTGATGGGAACTCATCTTAAATGGCAGGAATAAAAGCTGTGCCTTTTTCATTTTCAGTGTTTGTCGTCAATTTGAGGGGAATCAACAAATCCTTTTCGTGACTGCAATTTAGACCACAAAGGTAAAGCTGCACATTTTTAAAAATAGCTGTTTTGCGGTTTAAATTTATGTGAAGAACTTAAAAATGTAATGTTATATGATGCTGTGCAGGCAGCGATTTTTTATGGCCAGCATATGTGACCAATGTCTCAATCCCAGTCTTCCCAAAAGCCGTTCATTTGTGGTTTGTTTCCATAAAAAAAAACGATTTCAATGTTCAACTTCCTAAAAGCGCTGTTTAAAAACGATGCCTACGAGAACCTCTCGGCTGCGGCTTTCCTTCGAAAGGCAAAAGAAACCCCCGGTGCGGTCATCCTCGACGTGCGCACCCCTGCCGAAGTGGCGGCTGGCAAGCTGCAAGGTGCCATCAATATTAATATTCAAAACCCAAATTTTGAGGCGCAAATAGGCAAACTGGACAAAGGGAAGACCTATTTCGTCTATTGCCGGAGTGGCGTCAGGAGCGCCAATGCCTGCCGAAAGATGCACGACCTGGGCTTCGCCCAATTGGTGAACCTATCTGGGGGCTACCTGTCGGTATAAAAAAAACGCTGGCAGGGTTTCGGCCCTGCCAGCGTCTATCAGCATAACTTGCTTTATTTTAAGTAATAAATCGAAATTGGCTTCGATTCACACCAAGACTTAAGTCGTTCAAAATCAACAACTTGAGCCTCACAAAGACTACCTACCTTCCAAGGATAAGCCGTTTTGTCACGACTGCGTTGTCCACGATAACCCTAACCAAATACACCCCGCCTGCTGCACCTTCGAGGTGGAGTTCAAAATTTTGCTTTGCAACCACAGTTGAACGGCGTTCCGACAAAACCACATTGCCAGCTAGGTCAAATACTTGGTAGCTCAATTCAGCCTTTTGGCCCAAGTCAATGGTGAGGAAGGTGCGCCCTGAACTTGGGTTCGGTGCGATTGTTACCAGGCGCTCCAACTCGGTCTCTTTCGTGCTTACCCCTCCAGGCAGGATGATGTCAATCTTAGTAGTACAGCCCATATCATCCGTCACCACCAGTTGATATTCGCCCATGAATAAATCAGTGGGGTCCTCTTCTTCCGACACGAGTTGGCCATTGTTGAACCAATTGTAGGTGTAGCTGCCAGTGCCCCCTGAAACTGTAACGTAAATAGCTCCGGGGATGTCGCTTGATGGTTCGATTAAGTCCACTACGATAACGATAGCCGGCGGCTCGGCCAACTGTACCGTCTGCACAGCCACGCACCCCGTTGCATCGGTCACGCTCACTTGGTAGGTGCCTGCGGCAAGGCCCGTAGCAGTGGCGGTCGTTTGCTGGGCAGGGTCGTCCCATTGAAAGGAGTAAGGCTCGGTACCGCCTTGTCCGGTGGCCGTGGCAGTGCCGTCGTTTCCGCCATTGCAAGCAGGCATAGTAGCGCTGGTAGAAACGTTGAAACTGCTGATGACCGTCACCGTGAAGGAGCAGGTGGCCGTATTGCCGTTGCCATCGTCAGCAGACCAGACGACGGTTGAAATACCGCTGGGGAAAGTTGTGCCGCTGGCCGGGCCACTGACCAGTGATAGGCTTGGGCTACCACAATTATCATTGGCGTTGGGTGAAGAGTAGTTCACCGTAGGGGCACAGGAGCCATTGTCCACCGTTTGGTTGGGTGGGCAAAAAATGCTGGGCGCAGTCTCGTCCAAAACCGTCACGATGGCTGTTGCAGAAGATGTATTGCCAGCGGCATCCGTCACCGTCAAGGTCACGGGGTTTTCCCCCACATTGCCACAGCCGAAGGTGGTGGCGCTGAGTTGGCGCAAAACAATGCCGCAGTTGTCGGTGCTTCCATCGTCAATTTGCTGTGAAGTAATGGTAACTGGCCCACTCACAGGCAAGGTTACGGTAATATCCTTGGCCTTTGCTACAGGTGCTTCCACATCGGGCAGCACGTTCAGCGTCACTTCCAGGGTAGTTGTACAGTCGTTATCATCGCTGACCACCACGGAATAGGTGCCTGCTCCAAGCCCAGTGACCGTGGGTGTGGTCGCACCGTTCGACCAAGCATAGTCGTAGTTCGGAGTGCCGCCGTTGGCTGTTACTGTGATGGAGCCGTCATTGCCATTCGCACACGCAAGGTCGTTTTGAGCTGCAATGCTCACCGTGAGCGGAGCGGGCTGTGTGATGGTGATGGTCTGGCTGCCTGCGCAACCATCCGCTCCGCTAACGCTCACCGTATAAGTGCCAGCGCTGAGGTTGCCGATGGAACTGCCCGTGCTGCCATTCGACCAGTTGTAGCTGACAGGCGCTGTGAAGCCCGAAGCCGTCACTATCGCCGACCCATCATTGGCACCGGCGCAACTTACGTTTTCAACAGTGGTGTTTACGGCTTGCCCAACACAACCAAAAGCCGCCACCGTGGCGCAGCCCGTGAAGGTGCAGCTGGCGGCATCCGTTACGGTCACGCAATAAGTGCCGGGAGCCAAACCCGTTACGCTCGGCGTAGTGGCATTATGGTTCCAAACATAGGTGTAAGGTGATAAACCGCCGGACATTGCTACGGCTGCGGTACCGTCGTTGGCGTTCACAGCGGTTTCGTTGGAAGCGGTGATAACGCCCACCAAAACAGGTGGTTGGGAAATCGCCACTTGAATCGTCGAAACACAGCCATTAGCATCTGTGGCAGAGGCAGTGTAGCTGCCTGCGGAAAGGTTGGCCTGTGTGGCGCCTGTGCCACCGTTCGACCAATTGTAGGTAAAATCACCTGTGCCGCCTGTTGCCGCAATAAAAGCCGAGCCATTGTTGCCGCCGTTGCAAGATACGTTAAACACCTGCGAGCTTAGGCTGATGGCCGATGGTGATGTGAGCGTCACGTTGCCTGTCACTACACAGCCGTTTCCGTCTGACATGGAAACGGTGTAGCTCCCTGCTGCCAGACCGCTGATACTGCTGGTGGTTGCGCCATTCGACCAAGCATAACTGTATGGCGGGTTGCCGCCATTGGGCGTTGCCACGGCTGTGCCATTGGTGCCACCATTGCAACTTGGGTTGGTGGAGGCCATGCTCACGGCCACGCCGCCGCAGCTAAAGCTCGCCACGGTGACAGTTTGCGTTGCTACGCAATTATTGGCATCGGTGATGGAAACCGTATAAGTGCCGGGAGCAAGGTTCGAGATACTTTGCGTTGTGGCGCCATTGCTCCAGCTATAGGTGTAATTAGGCACACCACCGCTAGGGTTGGCCGTGGCCGTACCGTTGTTGCCGCCAACGGACGTCTCACCCGTTGCGGAAGCATTGACCACAATGGCGGTTGGTTGCGTAACGGTTGCCGTGGCCGAGGCTGTGCAGTTGTCGGCATCGGTGATGATGACGGTGTAGGTGCCTGCGGCAAGGCCCGTGATTTGGGCGGTGTTGGCATTGTTCGACCAAGCGTAGGAATAGGGCGCTTTGCCGCCACTGCCCGCCGCTGTGGCACTGCCCGTATTTGCCCCATTGCAGAGCACGTTTTGCGAAGCAGGAATGGAAGCGACGAGCGCTGGCGTCTGCGCCACGCTTGCCGTATCGGTTTTCGTGCAGCCGTTGCTGGTGTTCGTCACGAGGATGATGTACCCGCCCGCTGTATTCACCGTGGGCGTTGGCGTTGAGCCACCGGACACAATGCCGGGGCCGCTCCAGAGGTAGGTGAAATTGCCACCCTGCGAAGAGCCGGAGCCATCCAGCACCACCGAGGAGTTGTTGCAGTTCAGCGCTTTGTCGGGGCCAGCGCTGGCAGTGGGCTGCGTGGTGTTGCTGGTCACTGTCACGCTCGAAGAGGCCGTACAGCCATTGGTGGCGTTCGTTACCGTCAAAACATAGACAGCAGCCACGTTCACAACCGGGCTCAAAGTCGTTGCACCGCTGACGATATTGCCTGTGGTGGTGGTCCAGAGGTAGCTGAAATTGCTGCCCGTGGAAGATGAACCGCCGTTGAGCGTCACTTGCGAAGTGGTGCAAGTGAGTGGGGAGGCACTGCCTGCATTTGCAATGGGCGGCGTGGTATTGCTGGTCACGCTGGCGCAATCGGTGGCCGAGCAGCCGTTGGCCGTATTGGTGACGGTTAGGCAATAGGTGCCGGGGGCGTCCACCGTAACGATAGCGGCATTGGCTCCGCTAACGATGTTGCCGTTGGAGGTCGTCCAAAGATAGGTATAGCTTGCGCCAGACGAAGAGCCGGTGCCGTTGAGTTGCGTCGTTGGGTTTGTGCAAGTAAGCACTCCATCAGCGCCAGCGCTGGATGTCGGCAGTGCGATATTGCTGCCCACCACTGTGAGGTCGGTATTGGTACAGCCGTTGGTGGTGTTCGTGACGGTGAGCGTATAGGTGCCCGACTCGTTCACAACGGGGTTGAGCGTGGTAGCCCCGCTGACGATGTTGCCGTCGGCGGTTGTCCAAAGGTACTGGATGCTACTGCCCGTTGCGGAGCCAGCACCGTTCAGGGTTGCCAAGGGTGTAGCGCAGGTTAAGGTGGCGGTTGGGCCAGCCTCAGCGGCGGGCGGGTTGATGCTGGAGGTAATGGTCACGTTGGTGGTCGCTACGCAACCGTTTCCATCGGTGACACTGGCTGTGTAAGAGCCAGCATTGAGCGTGGCCGTTGGTCCCGATTGCCCATTCGACCAAGCATAGGTATGGGCGCCGGTACCGCCATTTGCACTGACGGTAGCCGAGCCGACCGGGTTGGTGCAGGTGATGTTTTCTTGGTCAACTATGGCCAAAGTAAGTGCTGGGGGTTGGCCCAAGCTCACCGAGCCTGTTCCATTGCCACCACCACTGTTGGTGACAGTGACGGTATAGTTGCCAGCGGGCAGGTTGGTGATGGTAGCGCCAGAGCCGCCGTTCGACCAAGCATAGTTATAGGGAGCACCGCCGCCGCCCGAAGCTGTGGCAGTTGCGGAGCCGGTACTTCCGCCATAGCAGTTGGGGTCATCGCCAGTTACGACCACCGTGATGGCACCGCCACCGCCACTTGTAAGCGTCGTGGTAGCCGTTGTGGTCACGGTGCAGTCCCCAGAGTTGCCCCCGTTGTTGTCGGCAAGCACGGCGCAGGCATACAAGGTGATGGTTCCACTGCCGCTTGAAGGGGCTGTCCAATCGGCAGTGTAGGTGATAATGTCGCCATTGAAACTAGCAGCGGGCGAGTGCTCGAAATAGTATTTGCCTCCGGCAAATTGCACCGTAGAAGATGGGCCAGCGTTGTCCAAGAGGCCAGCATTGCTGTTGTTCGCCAGCTGCGCAACCAATTGAAAACCGCCCAACTCCCGGCTGGTGGCGGTACGCTCAATGGTGACGGTAATGGGATAGGTTTGGCCTTGTGAAACGGAGGATGGAAGGCCATCAATGCTGACAGTGCCAAGGCCCGCAGGGCCAGAGTGGCAGCCGCCTTGTCCGTTGGCGCAGGTGTTGCCTGTTGGTGGAGCGCCCGTGTGGCCGTTGTTCGGGTTGCCGGAATTGGACAACTGGAAGTAGGCCAGCAGCAGCGTTACAAACAGGAAGTAAACAGTGTTGAGCTTTTTTTTCATACAGGTTGTGGTTGGTGTGCTATTTTGCCTTTACAATAAATACCGAAACGGCATTCGCTTCGCAAAGGCTATAAGACATTGGTGGAAACAGTTTTCTTCTATGAAATGTATCGGTTTTTCGGGCAGGCAAAAGGAGAAAAGCGATGAATTTTAAAAGCGATTAGCAAAAATCGAAAAATATAGTTGTTGCTACATCTTTTTGCATCAAAATGTAATCCACCGACATTTGCCAAAAGACGTTTCCAACTGCTTACCTTTGCCGCATGTCTCATTTGGGGTGCCTTTTTAAAGTTGGCAGTTCGACAGTGGGCAGTTGGCAGTCAGTCTTTTAGTCCTGCAGTAAAAAAGTCTTTTGCCGTTCATTTCGGCATAGACTCAATATCCCGAATTTTCGGAACAATACCTGCTAACTAACTGCCAACTGCCCACTGTCGAACTGAAAACTTAAAAAAGGCTGAGATTATACCCATCGAACCTGCCCGGGTAATGCCAGGTAGGGAAATGAAGCCAGGTTCTGCAATTGCGGCAGCACTTCATTTTGATTGGTAACCCATCGTGTGCCAAGCTGAAATGCTTGGTGATTTTTCACTTTCAAAAGCTGCACGATGAAAAAGTTACTCATTGCAGGCGTGGCCCTGCTGCTTTCCAACCTCGTTTTTTCACAAAAAATCATTGGAACCATCAAAGACCCCACGGGCGAGCCGCTCCCCGGGGCCAGCGTCTGGCTGCTCGAAACCCGTGAGGGCGCTGTAGCCGACGAAACCGGGGCCTTTGCGCTCTACCTCGACAAATCCGGCAGCTACACCATGCGGGTGAGTTTTATCGGTTACGAAGAGCAGACCCTTGCCGTGGTCGCCTCCACCGTGGAGCCGCTGAGCATCGTATTGCAGCCCGCCGATAACCTGCTGAGCGAACTCACCGTAACCGCCGTGCGGGCGGGCGAAAAAGCGCCATTTACCTACACCAACCTGGGCAAAGACGCTTTGCAAACCCGCAACCTCGGTCAAGACGTGCCCTACCTCCTCGACGCCACGCCCTCCGTGGTGACGACGAGCGACGCCGGGGCAGGCATCGGCTACACGGGCATCCGCATTCGGGGCACCGACGCCAGCCGCATCAACGTGACCATCAACGGCGTGCCGCTCAACGACGCCGAGTCGCAGGGCGTCTTCTGGGTGGACCTGCCCGACGTGGCCGCCTCCACCGAGAGCATCCAGATACAGCGGGGCGTGGGCACTTCCACCAATGGCGGCGGGGCTTTTGGGGCTTCCATCAACCTCAGCACTGATGGGCTGGAACTGAAACCCTACGGCGAATTCACGGGCACGGTCGGTTCGTTCAACACGGGAAAGGCCAGCATTCGGCTCGGCACGGGGCTGTTCGGCAAGAAAGCTCAAACCGAAAAAACGGGCTTTTCCCTCGACGCCCGTGGCAGCCTCATCGGCTCGGACGGCTACATAGACCGGGCCAGTTCCGACCTGAAATCGGCCTATTTTTCACCTTCCTTTATTGGCAAAAAATTCACGCTGCGGGGCGTGCTGCTGCATGGGCACGAGGTCACTTACCAGGCTTGGTATGGGGTGCCGGCGCAGTATATTGGGAATGATTCGTTGCGGACTTATAATCCGGCGGGGACGGAGAAGCAAGGAACCCCTTATGACAATCAAGTGGACAACTATAAGCAAACCCATGCGCAACTGATTTACAATCAGGAGCTTAACAAGAATTGGAGCATCAACCTGACGGGGCATTATACGAGGGGAATTGGGTTTTATGAGGAATATAAATCAGACCAGTTTTTGCCAAGGTATCAATTAAGGGATAATGACGATTTATTACGTCTATTTAACCTGATAAGGAAAAGATGGCTTGACAATCATTTCTTTGGTGCTGTCGGAGCCGCTACCTACCAAAGCGGTCAACGCCTCCAATTGATTTTAGGCGGTGGAGTTAATAGGTATTTGGGCGACCACTACGGAACTTTGGCGTCGGTAAATGGCGATTTTGAGGTGCCACGA
>JADLHE010000502.1 GCA_020848965.1 Saprospiraceae bacterium | reverse complement strand
TGCTGACAACGGGCTGGTGAACCAATTGGCGCAGGTCGGCAGTGGGGCGGCTTTTGAAAACTCCATCGCCACCCAATTGCTGCGTCTGGGGAAAGTCAACTATTTCCAAAAAAAGACTGGTCAGGAGATTGACTTTATATTGAATGAAAAAACGGCCATTGAAGTAAAGGAAACGCCTGGGCCATCGGATATAAAGACGCTTCTATTGAGGGCGGGAGAGCTTGGTATATCCGAATCCATCGTGGTCGGTCGCCATCCGCCGGGCATTGATTTTAGTGGGTTCGTGTGGGGTGGGTGTATTTTTTAAAATCTACAAACTTATCCGCTTCGCAAACCGCTCCTTCAACCTCCCGTCGTGCGTGACGACGAGCAGCGTGGCCTGCGCCTCTGTGGCCGTTTCCTCCAATAGCCGGATGACCTCGGCGGTATTCTTGTCGTCGAGGGCGGAGGTCGGCTCGTCGGCGAGGATGACCTCGGGCTTGTTCACCAAGGCCCGTGCGATGGCGGCCCGCTGGCGCTCGCCTTGGCTGAGGGCATCGGCCTTTGCATTGATTTTATGGCCGAGGCCGAGGCGGTCGAGCAGGGCGCTGATGTGCGACCAGTCCACGGGCAGTCCGGCCAATTGTTGCGCCAGCGCCAAATTCTCGCCCACCTTCAGCGAGCGCACGAAATGCGGCACTTGGAAGATGATGCCGATTTTCTTCCCACGAAATTTATCCAACTGGCTGGTTGTCAGTGCATTGAGCGAGGTGTCGCCAACCGTCACCGAGCCTTGGCCGGGCGTGAGCAGGCCGCCAAGCAGGTGCAGCAGGGTCGTTTTGCCGCAGCCCGATTGGCCGAGCAAGAGCCAGTGTTCGCCCTTGCCGCAGTGGATGTCGGGGAAGCGGAGGGCCGTTTTTCCGTCGTAAGAATATTGCAGGTTGGTGGTGGTAAGCATCGTTTAAACGGGCGTTTCTGAATGAATTCGTCTGTACTTGGTACATTTGCAAAAGTAAGCGCCTTTTCAGACTGAGCAAGCCGTCTGAACACCGCCTTGCGCTACTGGTACTCATTTCTGCCCCGACATCGCTGAAAGTTGCGTTTTTTTGCAACTTGAATTTTCCCGTTCACCGATTCTCAACAAAATACGTTGACCAATGAGCAAACAGGTGTCCCTCCTCACCTTCCTCCTCTTGTTGGGTGCAATTTCGACCCAGCCTCTTTTTGCGCAGCAAAATGCCGCCGTCTCCGACGACGATGCACAGTTTATCCGGCGCATCCATGATGTGGCCCTGACCGAGGGCCGCTGCTATCCTTGGCTCCACCATTTGACGAAGAAAATCGGCGCACGACTGGCCGGCTCTGCACAGGCCGCCGCTGCCGTTGAGTACACCCACCAGATGCTCGACTCGCTCGGCCTCGACTCGGCTTGGCTGCAGCCCTGCACCGTGCCGCATTGGGTGCGGGGCGAGAAGGAGGTGGTGCGCATTGCGCAATCGGAGATGGGATCGGTGGAACTTCGTGCCCTGGCCTTGGGCAATTCGGTGGGCACGGGCGAGGCGGGCCTCAGCGCCGAGGTGGTGGAGGTGATGGGCTTGAACGAATTGGAGAAATTGGGCGAAGCCCGGTTGAAAGGCAAAATCGTGTTCTTCAACCGCCCCTTCGATGCCACCAAAATGAACACCTTCGAGGCGTATGGCGGGGCAGTTGACCAGCGGGGCAGCGGCGCATCCGAAGCGGCCAAGTATGGCGCTGTGGCCGTGCTCGTGCGCTCGATGGCCTCCGGCCTGAACGATGACCCGCACACGGGCGGCCTTGGCTATCGGGACGGCATTCCTAAGATTCCTGCTTGCGCAATTACCACGAACAACGCCGAACTCTTGAGCGGGCTTTTGAAAAAAGGCCCCGTGAAAGTCTATATGCGCACCACTTGCCAGACCTTGGGCGACAAGCCTTCTTTCAACGTCATCGGCGAAATAAGGGGCAGCGAGCGGCCCGACGAAATCATCGTCATTGGCGGCCACCTCGACTCGTGGGACGTGGGCGAGGGTGCACACGACGATGGCACGGGCTGTGTGCAGTCAATGGATGTTTTGCAATTGTTTAAACGATTGAATTACAAGCCAAAACGCACGATTCGCTGTGTGCTTTTCATGAACGAAGAAAACGGCTTGCGGGGCGGCACGGCCTACGCCAACGAAGCGCTGCGCAAGGGCGAGCGGCATTTGGCGGCCATCGAGAGCGACCGGGGCGGCTTCGTGCCGAGGGGCTTCACGGTGGACGGCGAGTCGGCGGGCTTTGTGGAGAAGCTGCGGGCCATGCAGGCTTGGTCGCCGTTGCTCGAACCTTATTATTTGCACATCAAAAAAGGCGGTGGCGGGGCCGATATTTCACCGCTGAAAAAACAGGGCGTGCTGCTCATCGGCTACGAGCCGGATTCGCAGCGGTACTTCGACTTCCACCACACGGAGGTGGACGTTTTCGAGGCGGTGAACAAGCGGGAACTGGAGCTTGGCACGGCGGCGATGACGAGCCTTGTTTTTCTCTTGGACAAGTATGGGCTTTGAGTACATACAAGCCAGCAACGGAAGCTTATAACATCTACGTACCATAAAAAATGCGCTTTCAATGGATTGGAGTTGTAATTCTATGATTACCTTGTGTTTAAATAGAAGGACATCTTGCCATTTTCTGGCCTTGCAACATTGACGATCATCCATTCAAAAGCGCTTAAAGCAAGGGCGAATCAAGCCATATTTCCAATCGAATCTTAAAAACAAAGTCAGCAAGACCAAGCTGATTAATTCCTAAAAAGATTCCCATTTCCCGATTTATTGATTGCCGCTAGGCGCTCACATGGGCGTGTAGTGGCATGTTGTCATTGTGCGTACTCCGCACTGTAGCTACAAGTTCGGTTAAGCAATATTTCCCCCGCTGTTCAAAAAGTTGACAGTGGCGGGACAGGAGATTCTTTTTTCAATTTTTAACCAATTTCAATTTTTTGACAATGAAAAAGCAATTCATAACCATCGCTTGCACACTTGTAGCCATCATTATCAACTTCAATGCCGCAAAGGCCCAAGACTTCGCCTTTGTAACGGCCACACCTTATGTTTTCGCATCCAAGCTCCCATTTTTCGGGGCAATTCCGACCGCCGAGCCAGTGAACGCCACCCCCGCCGAGGCGCTCGACCTGACGGGGCAGGGCCTTTACGAGCTGCCAACGGAGGCGCTGGTTTCCAACGCCGAGGTCATCAAGCTGGACAGCAACCTGCTGGACAAAATCACGGTGAACGCAGGCCAGTGGTCGCAGTGCCGCCAGCTCTTCGCCCGCCACAACTGGTTGGAGGCGTTCCCAGAGGGCACGGCCAGCATGGGCAGCCTGGAACTGATGGACCTTACCCGCAACCATATTGACGCCCTGCCCGCCAGCGTCGGCAAATTGGTTTCGCTGAAGAAGCTCATCATGGACCTGAACTTCGTGAGCACGCTGCCCGCCGAAGTGGCGC
>JADLHE010000501.1 GCA_020848965.1 Saprospiraceae bacterium | reverse complement strand
TCCCGGCACCACACAGTTCAGCAACGACCCAGCACCATCTGGCCTCAAAATCCGCACCTGCGTCAATTCCATCAATCCGTTCAATTGGCTTAAAGTTGGACTGGAACTGCGCCGCCTCCGCCCCGACTTCATCGTGCCAAGGTATTGGCTGCCGTTCATAGGGCCTTGTCTTGGCAGTATTTTGCGCCTTGCTAAGGGTAGCGGCCAGACCAAAGTGGTGGCCATCGCCGACAACGTGCTGCCGCATGAAAAACGGCCCGGCGACCGGATTTTCACACACTGGTTTGTGAATGCCTGCGATGCTTTCGTGGTGATGAGCAAGTCGGTGTTGGAGGATTTGCGCATTTTTACCCAAAAACCGGCCGAGGTCATCCCTCACCCTATTTATGACAATTATGGCGAGCATTCGCCCCGGCACATGGCACTGCAAAACCTGGGCTTGCCCGATGATGGCACCAAATATTTGCTTTTCTTCGGTTTCATAAGGGATTACAAGGGCTTGGATTTACTATTGGAAGCAATGGCCGACGAACGTATCAGAGCCATGAAATTGAAACTGATAGTGGCGGGTGAATACTATGGGAACAGGGAAAAATACGAGGCACAAATAAAGCGGTTGCGCATTGAAAACCAATTGGGTATGCGAACGGACTACATCCCGAATGAAGCGGTGCGCCATTATTTTGGCGCAGCCGACCTAGTGGTGCAGCCTTATCGTTCTGCTACGCAAAGCGGCATTTCGCAGATGGCCTATCATTTTGAAAAGCCAATGGTGGTAACGGACGTGGGCGGTTTGGCGGAGATTGTGCCGCACGGCAAAGCAGGCTATGTGGTGCCCGTGGATGCTGCGGCGATTGCGGATGCAATTGTGGATTTCTTTGAAAACGATAGAGGAGCCTCGGCGTTTACGGCTGGCGTTGCCGAAGGTAAGAAGAGATTCTCTTGGGAAGTTTTTGCGAAGGGTTTGCTGAAATTGGGCAGTTGACGATTGGTCAACCGTTAGTCACGAGGCAAAACGATTTTGGTAATATTCAGCAGTTTTTTCACCAAACCAATATCTGGTAGCACAACTTTTTCGTTCGCTTGCTCCTCCAATTCCGTGCTTGGCTTTAGTGCCAAATCATTCTCAATTTCGTGGGAAGCAGTGGTGCTGAGATAGGTATAACTGGCCAAACTCAAGGTCATCAGGCCAATCAGCATTAAAGTAGAATAAGTCTTTTTCATCTTGAGCGAATTGAGATGGCAAATATCGCCTTTTTGTTCGGATGCTCGGCTGATTTTCCGATTGAACGAAAGGACCATCCGAGCAAAGCAGGTTTTTCAAAGACGAAATCATCTAAAAGACGTTCGAGCAGCCAAAAAGGTTGGAAGCGAACGACCAATTTTTGAAATAAGATGATGGAATTTTTGAACCACCCCTATTCTTGATGGGAGGGCGATAGCACAAAATTGCGCAGGCTACGGCGATAATCGGAAGGCGTTTGCCCGGTTACCTGTTTGAACTGTTTGTTGAAATTGGACAAATTGTTAAATCCGCTCTCAAAACAAACATTGCTGATGCTGTAGGCATCGCCCGAGAGCAGATTGCAGGCACGGGCCACCCGGTACTCGTTCAGGAAGTCGGAAAAGACCTTGTGGTTCAGTTTTTTGAAAAACCGACAAAACGCTGGTGTGGTCATGCCCACCAAAGTCGCTACTTCATCCTGCGAAAACTGGCGGTTGAAATTCGCCTCCACGAATTCAAAAATCTGCTTCATTCGGTAATGGTCTTGGGGCTTCACCTCCGCACTTACTTGGTTGATGTTCAGCGCATAAAACTCCTGAGAATTGGCCATGATTTGGAGCACCCGCAGCAATTCGACCATTCGGTAGAAATTGTCCATGTCCACCATCCGCTGCAAAATCTGGCCCACCTCCCAGCGGGTATGGCCATGAAAAGTAACCCCTGATTTTGCCCGCTCGAAAAGCTGCTTCACTGCCGACATCTCAGGGCGGTCCATGAAATCCCTTCCGAGGAAATCGCCCCGCATTTGCACCACTACCTCTACGTGCTTTTCGTAAAGTTCTTGTGCAAAGCCCAGGTGCGGAATGTTTGGGCCAAGGAAGATGAGGTCTCCCTCCTCGTAAAAGCTGATATGGTCAGCAATTTGCCTCCGCCCACGCCCATTGGAGATAAAAACAATTTCGTACTCAGGGTGGCAATGCCAGTAAGGTAGGCTGGAGCAGTTTTCCTCGGTGAATTTGCGCACCGTGAAAGAGCTGCCAAACGAGGGTTGAATGCTTTCAAAAATAGGTTTGTCTCGGCGAAGTTTTACGTCCATTGGTCAGTTTTTAACTCTGTGAAATACAAAAATAGCCCATCTGGTTAAAATTGTATCAGCAATTGTTAAAATCTGCGTAGTACGCCCGCTATTTGCCCAGCTACCTTTGCCGGGTATTTAAGTTTCATGTATTACCATTTAGTTTTAAGCACCGTGGCACCTTTGGGTGCCACGTCCTTTTTTTAAATGGTTTTGCACGGTGATTTTTGACACTGCCGAAACTGAATCACCCCGCTTACCTAAGAAATCGCAATTCAAAAGTCCGGCTTCTGGGCGCCATCCAAAATCTTTGCATAGTTTTAAGTAGAAAAGAACAACAAATCTTATTTTTATCCTGTCCAGATTCTAAGCCGCAGCCTTCACGGGTAGCGGCTTTTTCTTTTTCAGCGCATTTTGAATTGTCGTGTGGGCTGCAAAATGTTTCTTGCGCACTGCCCCATTTGTCTGACATTAGCTTTTTTTACACACGATTTACTATCTCAGTAAACTGATTTATTGCCCCAATATGCCACTATCTTCGAGGCTTCTCTGTTGGCATTTTCACTCCAGTTAAAACATTACAAATCTCATAAAGCACAGAACATCAAATAATTACAGGTCAATAGATTGATTTCAACTAAACTTTTGCCGACTGGTGCTGCTTCAGAACGAAAAGGCGATTGTTCAAAATTTCTTCATCAAAAAACTGATTTTTAACAGAAATTGGCAAACTGCCACCGCATCCGATTTCTACTTTTGTACCATGTGAAAGTGGCATTTTTTGAAAGAATAGTTGGTTGAACATTCCATGGCAAGAAACAATCCTGCTCACGGTGGTGGGGTGCATTTTGCGGGGAAAGTATCTTTCACTAAGTTTGCGCACTTTCCTAAAATAGGATTTTTGCATTCTTTTTCATTACAAATAAAACTCATGTTTATGGCACGTTATTTACTACTCACCTTCGCTTTCCTGCTAGCAGGGGTCGTGGCTTTTGCCCAGACCAAGCTGGAGGGAACAGTGAAAGATGCTGATAGCGGCGAACCCATCGCAATTGCCACCGTGGCCCTCTTCAAAAACGGGGTTTTGGTGACAGGAGCCGAGACGGATTTCGACGGCTATTACAGTATTACAGAGGTTGACCCGGGAACTTATGATGTAGAGTTCTCCACAACGGGTTACAGTCCGCAGAGAATATCCGGAATGGTCATTTCTGGCGGCAAGGCGAACAAACTTGACATGAAACTAGCACCCGGTATCGAACTGGTTGCAGTAGAGGTCAAGTACCAACGCCCAGTCATCGAACAGGACAACACTGAACAGGGTTCGCACTTGACTTCAGAGCAAATCAAGCAGTTGCCTACCCGTAACGTGAATGCCCTTGCTTCCTACACCGCAGGTGTTTCTTCTGCGGATGAGGGCGGCGACCTCAACATCCGGGGTTCCCGTTCCGATGCCACCAATTACTATATTGATGGTATCAGGGTTACAGGCCAAGCACCTCCAAAGCAAGCGATTGAAGAACTTTCGGTCATCACTGGCGGTGTGGAAGCTCGTTATGGCGACGTAACGGGTGGTATCGTTTCCATCACGACCAAAGGCCCATCCGACAAGTTCAGTGGTGGCGTGGAGTTGGAATCTTCCCGCCTGACAGACCCTTACTATCAGGACCTCGCAAGCCTTCAGTTGAGTGGCCCCATCATCAAAAAAGGCGACAAGACGCTGTTGGGCTACCGCATCAATGGTCAGTATCAATACAACAAGGATGATGACCCACCAGCAGTACCTGTTTACGCCATTACGGATGAAGTCCGACAGCAGTTGGAAGCCAATCCTGTAAGGGTTTATAATGGCACGGTTTATCCAGAGGCTCAGTATATTG
>JADLHE010000500.1 GCA_020848965.1 Saprospiraceae bacterium | reverse complement strand
CCTTCTTTTCTGGGTGGTTTTTGTACATTTCAGAGATGATGGACACCATGTTTGGCTTGAAAAAGCCGTTGCCAAACACCAACAACACCAAGCCAGTGTAGATGGACCAACTGGTTTCGATGGCCATGCTGGCATGGCCGAGGGTCATCAGGCTGGCGCCAACCACCACCGCCCATCGGTAGCCGATTTTCTTGTCGGCGAAATAGCCGCCCATCATGGTGGAGAGATAGACCAAGCCGACGTAAGAGCCAAAAAGCGCCATTGCTTGTTCACGAGTCCATTCCCAACCTCCTTGTACAACGGTGGAAGTGAGGAACATGACGAGCAAGGCCCGCATTCCATAAAAGGAGAAACGCTCCCACATTTCGGTGAAAAACAGGACAAAAAGCCCGGCAGGGTGGCCGATTACCTTGTTCTCAAAAAAAGCATCTGTGTTGGAGGTTGGGGAGTTTTGCATGGAATCGCTCATAATCTGTGCTGATTGGATTTGGTTGAAGCCCTAAAGGTTTGAAAAAACTTCAAGACTTGAGGAGCAAGAACCGGGTTTTCTCGGAAGTGTCGGGCATGGTCATCTTTTAGCGAACAGTTTTTTATCCTAGTTTTGTGGCAAAACTGTTGAATTACAGTCTATAAGCTTCAAAGCAGTTTTCTTCAGCGCCGAGTTGGAAAAACCTGCACTTTATTATTCCACTAACAACGCTTTACAATGAAGTACCTACTCGTCCTCTTTTCATTGGCCTTTGCTGCTGGCGCAATGGCCCAAAACGGTGTTTACGAAACCTACAAAGACTACAAAGCTGATAAGCTCCTGAAAATGGATGCCTATGACGATTTCACGCAAACGGGAAAAGTCGTTTTCAAACAAGGCGGCAAGAAGGAAAAATTCGACCTAGGTGAAATATGGGGCTTTGTCGTGAACGGCGACCTCTACCGGGGCATAAAAGAAAGCAAATTGGCAGCCGGAGTAGCCTACAAAGTCATTAATGACGAAAAGTTCGTTTACTACGAAAACGGCCAGGCTCATCTTACAGCCCTAGAAGACAAGCACGGTGTGGGCTATTACGAAGGTGCGCTTTTCTTCGTTTCCAAAGATTTGGAAAGCAAAATCCTGCCAGTTACAAGGTTCTCTTTTAAAAAAATAAAAGAAGAAATCCCGAACTGTCAGCCCATGCTGGACTGCGTTGACGATGTTGATAGGCATGAAAGAAAAGACAGGGAAGATAAGTTCAGGAAATGCATTTTGGACTTTCAGAAAAAGTAACCTGCTTTTTGAAAAACAAATGGGGCGTTGGAAGCGAAGCTTCCAACGCCCCCGTTGTTTTTCAAGGGGATTAAATTTTGCTCTGCAAAATTTAATCCCCTTGATTTTGAAGGGATAGCGATAAGATTGCTTAAAGCAATCGTATCGCTAAATGCTACACCGAGTACTTCTCCACGAACGCCTTCATCTCGTCCACCATTTCGGGGCTGCCCATGGCTACCGTCACCCGTTGGTGCAGGTCGGTAGGCTGGAGGTCGAGCACCCTTTCCAACTGGCAGGTGATGGCCTTGCCGCCCGCTTGTTCCACCACAAAGCCGATGGGATTGCATTCGTAGAGCAGGCGCAATTTGCCCTTGGTATATTTCCGAGTATTTGGATACAGGAAAATGCCGCCCTGGAACAAGATGCGGTGAATATCACTGACCATCGAGCCGATGTAGCGAAGCTGCATATTGTTGTCGGAGCAATGGTCAATATAGCGCCTCATCTCGATGTCGAACTTCAGGTAATAGCCTTGGTTCAGCGAGTAGTAATTGCTGCGCTTGGGTATCTGGATGTTTTGGTGCGAGAGGCAAAACTCCCCGATGGTCGGGTCGAGGGTGAAGCCGTTCACGCCATTGCCCGTGGTGTAAACCAGTATGGTGGAAGTGCCGTAGAGCACATAGCCCGCCGCCACGAGGTTCACGCCTTTCTGCAAAAAATCCGCTTCTGTTACTGGCCCGCTCGTATCGCTCACCCTCCGGTAAATGCCGAAAATGGTGCCGACGCTAACGTTCACGTCAATATTGGAAGAGCCGTCGAGGGGGTCCATCACCACCACGTACTTGCTTTCCTTGCTGTGCAATGGCGGCAAAGTGATGAACTCCTCATTTTCCTCGGAGGCAATGCCAGCGCATTCACCGCTGTTGCGCAAGCAGTCAATCAGTTTTTCATTGGCAAAAATATCGAGCTTCTGCACGGTATCGCCATGCAGGTTCTCGTTGCCAACGGCACCGAGGATGTTCAACAATCCCGCCTTGTTGACTTCACGGTTTACGATTTTGGCGGCTACGCCAATGTCACGGAGCAATCCGGTGAGTTCGCCTGTGGCAAAGCTATGCTCCTGCTGCCGACGAATGATGAATTCGTCGAGGGTTACGATTCTGTTCTGCATAATAATTTGGTTAGGCTAAAAAAATGATAAATGATGAATGATAAATGATGAATCAGCGAGAGACGTGCCAGATTCATCATTTATCATTCATCATTTATCATTCAAAAACGGCTATCTATATAATACGGCAACATCGCCCGCCAAGTTGGCCAATCGTGGCGCATGTCGGGGCCCCAAATGTCCAATTCGTGGGGGATACCTTTTGATGACAGAATTCCAGAGAGCGTTTGGCTGGCTGATGGACTTTCATAAGCGCCACTTCCTGTTACGATATGGCAGTGGTGTTTGTTCTGCAAAATCGGCAGGAAATAATTGTCGGTCAGGTTGGGCAGGTACGAAACAGGGGAGTTGAAATAAACATCCTCGTCGTAGTAGCCGTCGGTGTATTCTTGGAGTTCGTACACGCCGCTCATGGCAATCACACCGTCAATCAAATCGGGGCGCTTGAAATACAGGTTGGCGGAATGCAAAGCCCCCAAGGATGCGCCCGTCACGTAAATCGGCGTTTCAGGGCTAGTCTTTGCTTTGATGAAAGGAATCACCTCGTTGTAAACATAGCTGTTGAATTGCGTATGACGGATGGCCTTGTGGCGAGGGTGCATCTTATTGTTCAGCCAGCTTTCGGAGTTGATGCTGTTGATGGAAAACACCTTGCACTTTCCGCTGTTGATTTGGTTTTCCAGCACATCCATCATCAGGAAGCGCTCGTATTCCAGAAAATCGGCGGCGGCGGTGGGGAGCATGAGCAGCGCAAAGCCGTAGTTGCCCCAAATTCCGATTTCCATGTTCTTGTTCAGCGAAGGGCTGTGCCATTGGTGAATTTCTCTGTGCATAAAATTGAGTTTCAAGTTTTGAGTTGCGAGTTTTCCTGCCTGTCGGCAGACAGGGAGTTGATTGCAGTCAAACCGCATGGCACAAAGATATTTACCTAAGTTTGCCCACCCAAATTTAGTTTGCAGTTCGACAGTTGGCAGTTGGCAGTCAGTCGTTTGGTCAGCAGTTATTTAGCCTTAATACGGTTCCAACGGCACTGACTAATCAACTGTCAAACTGACTGCCAACTGCAAACTGACGAACTGTCAAACTTCAATATGCAGCATCTATTCTTTCTCAATAAATACTTTTTCAAATACCGGTGGCGCTTGCTGTTGGGGGTACTTTTCATTTTCATTTCCAACTACTTCCAAGCCCTGCAACCCCAGATGATTCGCCAAGCGCTCGATTTGGTGATGGAAAACATCTCACTGTACCGCCTCTACGATGGCTTCGAACTGCAAAAAGAAGTGTACACCCACCTCGGCAAAACGCTGATGTATTTTGGCATAGTGGTCTTGGTACTGGCGCTACTGATGGGCGGGTTTCTGTTCCTTGTGCGACAGACCATCATTGTCATGTCGAGGTTGATTGAGTACGATTTGCGCACAGAAATCTTCCAGCATTACGAAGCGCTTCACCTGGCTTTTTACAAAAAAAACGCCACGGGCGACCTCATGGCCCGTGTGATGGAAGACGTCTCGAAAGTGCGGATGTACCTCGGCCCGGCCATTCTTTACGGACTGAACCTCGCCTCCCTCTTCACGCTCGTCATCATTTCCATGCTTCGGGTGAACGTGACGCTCACAATTTGGTCGCTGCTGCCACTGCCCATCCTCTCCGTTTCGATTTACTACGTCAGCAGTTTGATAAACCGCAACAGCACCAAGATTCAGCAGCAATTGTCGAAACTGACCAGCATCTCCCAAGAGGTTTTCAGCGGCATCCGGGTGGTGAAAAGCTATGTGCAGGAAAAGCCGATGGGCGAGTTTTTCCAAACAGAAAGCCAAGCCTATATGGACAAATCGCTGCGGCTGGCCCGTGTGGACTCGCTCTTCCACCCCACCATGCTCGTATTGATGGGCCTGAGCACCATCATTACCGTTTACGTCGGCGGCCTGCAAGTGGCCAAGGGCAATATCACCACGGGCAATATCGCCGAGTTCATCATCTACGTGAATATGCTCACCTGGCCCGTCACCAGCCTAGGTTGGATTAGCTCCCTCATCCAACAAGCCGCCGCTTCGCAAAAACGCATCAATGAGTTCCTTGGCACTGCCCCTGAGATTGTGAGTCCGCAGTTGGCAGTTGGCAGTCCGCAGTCCCAATCCCTGCCTACCGGACAGGCAGGCGCAATCCGCAATCCGCAATCCACAATAATCTTCAATGACGTCAGCTTCACCTACCCCGACACCGGCATCATTGCGCTGCGCAATATCAGCTTTGAACTGAAGGCCGGGCAAAAAATGGCCATCATCGGGCGGACAGGTTGCGGCAAGAGCACCATCGCCGACCTGCTG
>JADLHE010000499.1 GCA_020848965.1 Saprospiraceae bacterium | reverse complement strand
ATGCCTTTGGCAATCAGACACTTACACAGTCGGGTACTTACCAACAGGCTTTGCAAACGGCCAGTGGTTGCGACAGCATCGTAACTTTAAACCTGAGCGTTTTACCCTCCGTTGCTTCGCAAATCAGCGCCATCATCTGCCAAGGTAATAGTTACACCTTTGGCAATCAGGTGCTTACGCAATCGGGCACTTACCAGCAAATATTGCAAACGACCAGCGGTTGCGACAGCACGGTGACTTTGAGCTTGGAAGTACTGCCCTTGAAGGAAACTAGCATTCAAGCTGAAATATGCGATGGGGCTACGTATTCTTTTAATAATCAACAAATTACGAGTGCTGGCCTCTATCAACAGCTAATCCAAACTTCGACCGGATGCGATAGCTTGGTCAGCTTGGATTTGCGGGTGAATCCAGTGCCTAAAACCAGTTTTGCTATTGCGATTTGCCAAGGTGAGCAATACAATTTTGGAAGTTTGACCCTTGAAACCGCCGGGGTTTACGAGCAATTTTTTCAAACCACGGCAGGTTGCGATAGCGTGGTGACCTTGAACCTTGGTGTCCACCCGATTCCTATGGAGGATATTGAAGTGGAGCTTTGCGAAGGAACTACCTATAAAGGCATCGCTTACCCAAACGACACGCTGGTCATTGAGACTTTTACTTCGCAATGGACGGGTTGCGACAGCATTTTGAAAACGAGTATCAAGGTTTGGCCAAGGGCCGAAGCAACCATAACCGCCAGCCGATGCTGGGGGACGGTATTCGAGGGCATCCGGGTTTTTAGCGATACGATTATTGTTTTGAATGGCCAGACTTTGCATGGTTGTGATAGCACCACTATTTGCATCGTGAGCGTGCATGACCGTTTATTGCCCCAGATTGAAGCACCCACTATTTTCTGTAATGGTGAAAAAGCCCTGATGAAAACTGGCGAATTTGCTGCTTGTAGCTGGTCAAACGGTAACGCAACACCGCAAATCGAGGTCAATTCAGGAGGAATGTACTCGGTTACGGTGACGGATGACAATGGCTGCACGGCCACTGCTAGTCACCTGCTCGAAATTTCGGACATGCAGTTGGCGGTGCGAACGGTTCAACCTCGCTGCGCTGGGGAGGAAAATGGGGAAATGGACCTTGACGTGGCCGGGGGCAGAGCGCCTTATTTGACCTCGCTGAATGGCGGTGCGTTTTTGGATAAAACAAACTTTACTGGGTTGAAAGCTGGTAGCCACCATGTAAAGCTTCGGGACCAAGCCACCTGCGAATTGGAGCAACAAATTTACCTGCCCGACCCACCCAGTTTTGATTTGGAAGTGCTGCAAGACACCACTTTGCTTTTGGGGGAAACCTTTGAACTGACAGCTGTTGCTAGTTTGCCCATTGAAGACTACGAATGGTCACCAAGTTTGGGCCTGAATTGTGACGATTGCCCAAGTCCAACCGCTTTTCCAATGACCACCACACGCTACCACCTTTTTGCAAAAACTGAAAATGGTTGCGAAGCAGAAGACGATGTTTTGCTGATTGTAAGAAAGGAAGACGATGTTTATGTGCCCAACGCCTTCTCGCCCAATGGCGACGGCACCAACGATTTCTTTACGGTTTATCCGGGTCGCAGCGTACTGATAATCAACCGATTACAGGTGTTTGACAGATGGGGCGAGGAGGTATTCAGTATCTATGATGCTCCGCCGAACCATCCCGCAACCCGTTGGTTTGGCAACTTCCGGGGTATGGCCTGTCAGACGGGCGTCTATGTTTGGTTATTGGAAGTGGCGTACATTGATGGCAGGGTGGGGCTGTTGAAAGGGGATTTGGTTTTGATGAAATAAAAAAAAGTTAGCACCACGAAAGGTACTAACCTGAAAAGCTCATTTCTTAGGGTATTCAGCCAGTCTAATTTGCATTGTTTACATTCAAGTCCATGGCAGGCTTGGGTGCAAGTACACCGTTGGACACAAAATGCTTTTTAACATTTTCCTGCATGTAGTAGTAAACATCCCAATAGTGTTCGCTCATGCACCATGGCCTCACGTCGAATTTTGTGATGCCGATTTCATGGCCATTAACTAGGATGTCAATGGGTGGGTTTTTGAGTATGAGCGGGCTTGAGCTGGCAACTTGCTGTATCACCTTGCGCACCTTGTCGAGGTCTTCGGCGGCAGAAACGGCGAACTGCATGTCCACCCGGATGGTACCTTGCCCAGAAATATTGGTAATTGGCCCAGCTGTCACCGAGCCGTTGGGAATAATGATGTGCTTGTTGTCTGGGGTTCGCAAAACCGTGTTAAACACGGTGATTGAATCAACTACTCCTGTGAAGCCTGCGATGGAAACGAGGTCTCCCACTTTATATGGCCTAAAAACCAAAATCATGACACCACTGGCGAAGTGTGCAAGGCTACCTTGGAGCGCCAAGCCCACTGCAAGGCCGGCAGCGCCGATTAGTGCGATGAACGAGGTAGTCTCCACTCCGAACATGCCAGCCACGCTGATGAGCACCATAACCTTTAACAGTACTGTGATGATGGACATCATGAATGGGACAACTGTCTCATCGGCTCCCCGCTTGCGCATGGTCTTTGCCACAAAGCTGGCAATTTTGTTTGCCAACCAAAAACCGACGATAAGCGTAATAAGTGCGAGCAAAATTTTGGGCAAGTAAAGCGTAGCTTTCTCAATAAGCAATGGTAGGTACTTTTCCATACTAGGTTTGTTTTCGGCTAATTATCGAAATGCACAGCCTGACCACCAAAAGGTAGGTTGATGTTGATTTCGTAAGATAGCCTTGTTTGAAAGTAAATTTGTCTGACTGTGGACCTGCGTTATGGAAAAGAAACTACTAAACGGGGAACCCCATGAAATATTCGGCCAGCTAATAGTTATTTGACGGAGAGAATTTGGTTAAGTAACGGTTTTTAGGACAAAATTATTCGGGGCATCCCTTTTTACTTGCCAATTGGGAGCCTTTGGCAACATTGGGATACCCCAAAACTATTGGTTACTGTAGCTTTATAACGGGGTCTAGCATGTACTTACCACCGCCATTTAATTTCACCGATTCGGCAGCGTCAAAGTCGAGTACAAAGCTGTTCAGCGTCGTGCCTAGGTGCTTGCCAATTTTGACCTTTAAGCCCGATGATTGCGCACTTGGCGTTTGGAGGTCGTAGATGACACTGTCCACCATGACCGTGTTTTCTGTGCCAAGGATGAGGCGCACCTCTTGCAGTGTATCCAACGGCAAGTTGCCAGTAGCTATGGTCGTGTCAATATCTTGGAATTGTAGCAGGTCGTAAATGCCGGCCACAGTGGTAAGTGTGACCCATTGCGAGGTATCACCTGAAAGTTTTACTTGTATTTCCTTTAGGTCAATGTTCACCTGTTGGCAATCGCAAGGGTCATCGGTCAGGCGGATTTCGACTTTAGTTTTTGAAGCGGTTGAGTCGTCTTCCTTGTCTTTTTTACAGGCTGTAAGCCCAAGGAAAAAAACTGCCGTTAGCCATAAAATGCTTTTCTGAGTCATGGAAAAAGTTTTGATGAGTGATTTGAAAAAGGTGGGCAGGTGCTTGCTTCTAAAGATGTGCCAAAGCTTGTTATTGTTCAGCAGGCCATCATAAACCTCCAAACAGGAACCTGATTATTTGGGGAAAATGGTTTGTCAGCTTGCCATTAAAACAACCATTTTTGAAGCAAAAAAAGGTATGAGAAATTTGATTGCTTTCGTTTTTAGCTTCGTGTATGCAGCCTCATTGATGGGGCAAGCTGCAAGATTGGAAGGAATAGTGTCAAATGCTGATTCCGGTGAGCCTATTCCAAACTTGAATTTGAGTATAGTGAAAGAAGGGAAATGTTTTATAACTTCAACAGATTCAAAAGGGACATATAGTACAACTGATTTAGACCCCGGCATTTACTCGGTTTCATTTGGGAAAGTTGGATTTGAATTATTTGTCAAAGACGTAGTTGTTCATGCTAACATGGTGCAGAATTTTGATGTCAGCATTTGTTATTTTGATGGAATAAATTGTTCTGAAGTAAAATATTTGGAACCTTTAATTCGACCATGGGAACTTTCTTCAGTGACCAATTTCATGTCGAAAGACCTTCGCAGATTTCCATTTCGTTAACCAAATTTCACTTCCGCCACCACCCCGTCACTGCCGTCTCCGGCACATGCAGCCGCTCTTTTTCCTTCAAATAAACCTGCAATGCCAAGGCAGCAGCCACGGCATCCTCCTCCGCCTCACCAGCCGTCAATGCTTCTTTGGTGAAATAGTTTTTCACAAAATGGGTGTCGAATTGCCCAGAAAGAAACGCCTCGTGCTCCAAAACGAAGCGGCCAAAAGGTAGGGTAGTGGCCACCCCTTCAATCTTGTAATCGGCGATGGCCCGCAGCAGCCGGGCGATGGCCTCCGTGCGGTCTTTGCCGAAGGCGATGAGCTTCGCAATCATGGGGTCGTAGTAAATGGGGATGTCCATGCCCTGCTCAAAGCCGTCGTCCACCCGGATGCCTTCGCCCGTTGGTTTTTGGTAAATGGCCAAACGGCCAATGCTGGGCAGGAACTCGTTCAGGGGGTCTTCGGCATAGACCCGCAGCTCCACGGCATGGCCTTTTATGCTCAAATCAGTTTGGGAAAACGACAATTTTTCGCCCCTCGCTACCCTGATTTGTTGCTCCACGAGGTCAACGCCCGTAATCAGTTCCGAAACGGGGTGCTCCACCTGCAAGCGGGTGTTCATTTCAAGGAAGTAGTAGTTCAAGTTTTCATCCACGAGGAACTCTACCGTACCAGCGCCCGTGTAATCACAAGCCTGGGCCACTTTTACAGCATCCGCCCCCATCGCCATGCGGATTTCAGGGGTGAGGATGGCGCTCGGTGCCTCTTCCACCACTTTTTGGTGGCGGCGCTGCACACTGCACTCCCGCTCGAAGAGGTGGACGGTGTTGCCATGTGTATCGGCCAAAACCTGAATCTCGATATGCCGAGGTGAGCCCACATATTTTTCAATGAAAACCGACCCATCGCCGAAGGCGCTGGTGGCCTCACTGATGGCCCGCTCCATCTGGCTGGCCAGTTCCGCCTCGTTTTCTACGATGCGCATCCCCTTTCCGCCACCGCCAGCCGATGCTTTTACGAGCAGCGGATAGCCCACTTTTCGACCTACTTCAATTGCTTCCGCAACATCGCTGACAGCGCCCTCCGTACCAGGCACCATCGGTATATCGAACTTTTTGACGGCTTCCTTGGCCGCCAATTTGCTGCCCATTACTTCGATGGAATAAGGCGAAGGTCCAATAAAGGTAATACCCACATCGGTCACTGCCTGGGCAAATGCTGCATTTTCGCTCAAAAAACCATAGCCGGGGTGAATGCCATCCACTCCGAGCGACAGGGCCACTTCGATGATTTTTTGCCCCAACAAATAGGATTGATTGCTGGGTGGCGGGCCAATGCAAACAGCTTCGTCCGCAAACAAAACATGT
>JADLHE010000498.1 GCA_020848965.1 Saprospiraceae bacterium | reverse complement strand
TTGCAAATTCATTCAGTCATTCAATCTTCGTTTTAGGTACTTTCAGCAAGACAGCCAATTATTGAATAAATTAAAAATGCTGTGAGTCTTGGATTCAGGGGTCAGCCAAAGGTATGAACAAAGAATGAAAATCGTACGGCCAAGGTTGGGAAGTTGTTCGGTGCAGTGATGATTTTATCAAAATCTAAGCGATTTCCCTTAAATATATGAAGAAAGCCCTCATTTGAGGGCTTTCTAAAATGGGTTTTAGGCTTCAATTCTATCTTCAATTACGATGAAGCCGCTGGCCTCACCACCACACATTGTCTTAAAGAAGAACTTATAGTCCCCAGCCTGCAAGCCACTAAAAGTGTAATCGGAACTGGTGACAAAAACTTCTGAACTGGTGTAGCCATCCGACAACCGCTGGTACTTAACCGTGAAGCCGGTGGAAAAGCAATTGCAACTGTCCCAATCAAAGGAAATGGAGCCGGAGCCTGTGCCTGTCACATGCACGTTGGAGGGTGCGGGGCAGGTGGTTTCAGGGCTTTGTGGGTTGGCAAATGCGAAAAGCATAGGAATCAAAAATGCGAAAACACTCAAAAGATTTTTCATTGTACTAATAGTTAGAAGGGTTTAAAAAATATGGTTTCAAATACCCCATCGGTGTAAGCAGTTGGTCGCTCCCGGGTACCACGGGATAGGCCATCCGCCAGCAGACGCTAGGGCAGCTCATAAAGCCTTGCCAGGCCGGGTGCGGTAGGCTCCCGGTAGTCAGGTTCAGCATTGGGGTCTGGCCAAATGCTATTCAGGTCTTTAAAGTAGTGGGTGCGGCGGCTTGGTGTACCGCCGCACTTGTGCATACTGGTTGGTTGGTTTCCCTAGGGCTTGGCTTTCAGGGCTTGGCTCCTTCGGGGTTTCACCTGTGGTTGGCAGGTGTGGTTTTCTGGGGGGCACCTGCCCGTTGGCAGGTTGGGGTTTCAAGCTTTGCCGTTCTGGATTGCTCGGTGGCGGCGTGGCTTGTGGTTTTGATGATGCAAAGATGGGGACGGGAGGGAGGGGGAAGCAATTAGGAAAAATTGGTGAGTTACCAGTACACAAATAAAAAGTGGGGCCAATGGACTACCATGACCCCTAAATTTTGAAAATCAGAATGAAGAATATTAGAGCTTAATTACATCCTCTGTATGGCGGGTCTGAAATACATTGCCAGTATCCAACTGAACAATCATTAAGGTTTGTGCCATTGTCGAAACTAATCCGCATCTCAGATGAAATTACACTGAGTGAAGAAATAGTTCTTATATGGGTTGGCCAAATAGTTAGAATAGGATTGCCTGATTCGACAATTTTGATTTTTTGATTGCTTTCAAGAATTGCTTGCATTCCTTTATCTGAGCAAGTAGTGCCATCAAACAAAATTAAATCGCAACTCCTATCGTATGCTAAATAAAACGATTTTTCATTTGTAGAAGTAGTACTTCTAACTCGAAAATGATAGATTGTTCTCTCATCTTGTGCTCCTCCCCAAGCCCAAGTTCGAGAGTAAGGGGCATTTAATGGAATTGAATTTACTATTATGCCTTTTACACAATTGCCGCAATCCATCATAACTACTTCTTCACCAACGATAATGTTTGGAGTGCTAAAACATGTCGGACCGGGATCGATACTTGGGACATTGGTACTGCAAACCGCCTGCACTGTTGCTGCATATTCAGTGCTTGGAGTTAGTCCTGTCAAATTGAAGGAGAGTAAGCCATTTGGTACAATAGGCATTATTCCGCCAGTAATTGTATCCAAGAAAATGGTATTTGAATCGAGATCCTTGACAAGTATTCGATAGCCTACTGCATCGGTTACTTCAGACCATCTTAATTTGGCCGAAGTGCTGCTAGTGACATCTACAAAAACTGTATCAGGTGCAGGTAAATCGCATCTTTCTATGCATGGTTGAAGAGAACAAGACTGGGTGCGAAGTGCTAAGAATCCAATTGCGATAGCCAAAAGAGCGGCAATCATTAAGGGGAGTTTTTTCATTTTGTACAATTTTTCAAGAATTAATAATAGGATTTTTCAAATGTCTTCAAAGTAATCTTGTGAGAAAATGTCAAGGTTCTTGAAGTAGAACTATTCCTGCAAATGTGAAAATCGGGTAATTTTACAAAAGTCATTAGATTTTTCGAATTGTTTTCCACCTGCTGGCGAAAATTTGTCCAAAATGTACAATAAAATTGCACCGAATTAGTGGTAAAAAAGTTGTGGTTCAATTTGATAAATTTTCTAAAAATGTTTCAGACAAAGTTGATTCGAATACTAAGGGTTTTAAAATATGATGAAGTGAAACAATTGGAACAATTGGTAAATACTGCGCTTTTCAATGATGGAAGTCGCCCGCACAAAACTCGGGCTTTGTTCAACGTTTTGGTCAAATTTCATCCAGAATTCGACTCAAAAAGCATAGAAAAGAGTAAAGTGTTCTATAAGATTTTTCCAGGAGAAGAATTCAATTCTTCCAAATTGGACAAAGTTACCACTGAATTGGTTTCTGTAGTTAGAAAATTTATTTTTTTGCATTGTTCATACACCAACTCAGGGCATGATTTTTGGCTGTCACAAGTCCGGTTTTTTCGGGAAAGGAAATTGGATAGTGAATTTCGATACGTAGTTGAACAGTCTGAAAAAATGCAATCTGAAACCGAATTTCGGGATAATGAATATTTTCTTAGGCAATTTGCAATCGAGTCTGAAAAATTCAAACACTTTGTCACTTTAGGTGATAAAAAAGCAGATATTAATTTGGCTGTGACAATTAAGCAGCTTGACTTATATTATGTTATCACTAAATTAGAGTATAATTCTTATTTACTCGTACAAAGTAAACTTAGATACTTAGGCTCTCTGCAATCTCTTGAAATGCTTGAAGAAGTTTTAAGAATTGCCAAAAACAATTTTATGGACGTCCCAATGATTGCAGCATACTATTGTGCTTATGAGCTTTGGTTTCGTAGAGGTCAGAATTTAGACGAATATTATCAAAGGCTTAAAATTGTCTTAAAAGAAAACGGAGGTGCTCTTACGCCTGGTGCATTTAAAACTATACATAATTGTATGAGAAGCTATCAAACTTTTAAGTATAACCAAGGAGATACCAATAGTTTGAAAGAACTTTTCGAGCTTTTTAAAAGTCATATTTCACAAGGGACATGTTACCAATTTGAAAATAACATACTTGCAGAAACCACACAAAACGCCATTACCGTCGCCCTCAAACTTGGCGAAACCGACTGGGCCCTCAACTTCCTAGAAGAACACCGTCATCGCATCGTTGGAGCGGACGACCCAGAAGCCATCTACGAATTCAACCTAGCCAATTGCCATTTCCACAAAGGCGAGTATGCCGTGGTAGAGCATTGCCTCGCCAATTACAATTACAAGGAGATGTTCTATAAGCTGGCTGCTCGGCGCATGGAAATCAAGTTGTACTATGAAACCAGTTCGCCTTTGCTGGATGCTAGGTTGGCGGCTTTCAAGATTTTCGTGCATGAACAGAAGACCATCCTCCCACCCGACAAGATTGCCCCGAACAACCACTTCGCCGACCTTATGCGGCAAATCATTGCGCCAAAGACTTTGGGCAACACCACTAGGGTGAAGAAATTGATGGCCAAATTGGTCGAACAAAAGGCCGTTGCAGAGCGGGAATGGCTCCAGCAAAAACTGGAAGAATTGCTATAATATATACTAATGTGTAGCTTGTTTTAGCTCGTTTATGGAGTTGTTGCCAAATATATAACTACTGCTACCGAATATAGTTTGAATGAAGCCAAATTTATGATTTCTGAAATAATACCGAATATCTTATATTGGTAATTAATACCAGCTACGATAGCCTCTTCAATTCCTGCCTGTACCAGCCTTTTTGACGAACTCCATCCTGCCGAATTCCCTACCATTCCAACCGAATAATAAGCGAGACTGACCTTGTGTTTGTTTGCCAAGCAAACCCAAAGAACTCGGAGGACATTTGTAAATGTTTTATTTCAAAAACTTTGCTTGTGTTCTTGATTAAGAAGCGATGCCTTGGCAGGTTTTGCGAGTAAAATTTCAATTCCGGCAATAACCGCTATCAAAGCCGGGCGGCACGCAACGAGACAATCGCCATTGCCGCCCGGTGTTTTTTAGAAAATGCTATTACTATAAACCATTCATTAAGATGATTACCCTCGAACAGAAAATTGACCCCACCAAAAGCTCGCTTTTGAGTTTCATCAAAACCAACCGTGGCAAGTCCTTTGACCGCTTCAACCCCATCAACGAATTTGTGGGCCAAATCAAGGCCAGTGGTGCTTGGACTTATGCCCAGGCGCTCACCGGCCCCATCGGCCCTTGGGCACAGCTGGCTGGCCAGCACCCCGACCATCTCTTGGAGAACTTCGCCTGCACCGACTACCTCGGCCTTGCGCAGCACCCAGAAGTGCACCGTGCGGTGCTAGAATGCGTGGAGGAGTATGGCGTACACACCTCTGCAAGCCCTACTTTTACTGGCAATACCAGCCTCGGGAAATCCTTGGAAACCATGCTCTCTCAAATCCTTGGAAAAGACTGTGCACTACTCTATACCACGGGTTGGGGAGCCAATTATGGTGCCATCGTGGGCCTGGCAAACCGGGATGGCGCCGACCATTTTTTCGTGGATGCCCATGCCCATAACTGCCTGCGCACCGCCGTGGAAACCGTGAAGGGGCGTGACTACCAGAATTTCCGCCACAACGACTGTGACGACCTGGAAACCAAACTCAAAAAATGCCGCCAATGGGACGCCCACAACGGGATTTTCATCGTGATTGACTCCTTGTACAGCATGAAAAGCTCGGCGCCCGACCTGCCCCGAATCCTACAATTGGCCAATGAGTACGAGGCTTTTGTCATTCTCGACGTGGCACATGATTTTGGTGCCATCGGCAATGGATTGGGCGTTCTGGAAACCATTGACCTCGCTCAGGCCGACCGTCTCATCATCAGCGGTTGTTTTTCAAAAAGCCTTGGCACAAACGGCGGCTTTGTTGCTGGAAACCGGGCTATCTACCACCAGTTGATGCTGTATTCCCCAACCTATATTTTCTCAACGGGCATTGACCCCATTCCGTGCGCCATTGCGAAGCGCTCCCTAGAAATCGCCTTTAGCCCAGAGGGCCAATACCTGCGAGCCAGGCTGGCCTCCAATATCGAACATGCCCACCAATGCTTCACGGATGCAGGTTTCGAGGTGCTGGGCAATGTGAAATCCGCTATCGTACCCGTTCTGATGGGCCACGAAAAAGTGGCAAGGCTGGTCACCCGGAATTTGATGGAAAGCGGCCTTTTGGTCAATCGGGCTGAATTTCCAGCCGTAGGAAGGCGTGAGTCCATCTTGAGGTTCACACTGATGGCTACCCATGAAAAATTTCAGATTGACCGGGCCACCGAAATGCTGAAATCTGCTTGGGAGTATGCCCAAGAAGAGCTTTCGGAAGAAATATAGCGGTCAATCGAAGGCATCATTGCATCGAAAGCCGTTAAACAAAACAGTCCTGCGAGTGGCGATTTCTTCCCATCGTAGGATTGTTTTTTTTGGGTCAAAATAGATAGAAATCTCGTTCTAATCGTCGCTGTTCCAAGGGTCCCTACCCTATCTCAGCCAAGTTTTTTGACCAATTCAAGCATTCAAATAAAAATATTTTTAATATTTGGCATCAAATATGCGTATATCGTAATAAGACAAGAAGTTTGAAGGACACACCCGATATAGAAACACACTGTTACCCATGCGATTCGCCCCCACTGCCGATAATCGGCAAAGCCTGGAGCAATTCAGGCACCTGCTCTTTCACCTTCAGATGGAATGCGGTTCCATCCACCACATTTTCCGTTTCTTCAAGGAGGAAGCCAATTTCAAGCATTTTGATGCTTTGAAGGCCATTGACCCCAAACTCATGCCCCAGCTTTTGGCGAGAGAGCATGTGCTGGAGGCAAGGCGGTCTGCTTCGCCTGAAGGAGCATTGGAACACCTCCGAACAGCCCTGGAGCTTGACCCACATTGCCCCGAAGCCTGCCTGGAACTGGCCGGGCTTGCCGAAACGCCCGAAGCTGCCATGATGTGGTACCAGCGCAGCATGGATGCGACTTCGTTGCTGCTTGGGGCTGAGCGTTTGGCTGAACTTTTGAGCAATTTCAAGGAAAACCCTTGGAAACAGGTGGAAACGCATACTTGGTTCAAGGCCAAGGTCAGCCTATCCGAAAAGCTGTTCAGGAACGGCTATTATGAAACGGCGGCCATTCATTTCAAGGAAATTTTAGACTTGAACCCCACCGATGACCTCGAACTTCGGCCCTACCTTTTGACGGCACTGCTTTGTGAAAACCAGCTTGAAGAGGCCCGTGCCCTCGCTCGGAAAAACCCTACAGATTGCTCGGTAAAATGGCTTTTTTGCAAGGCTTTTTTAAAGTTTAAAGAGCAAGGGGACAGCAGTAGCAGCCGCCGGTATTTGGCCCGGGCACTCAAGCGCAACCTTTGGGTTTCGATATTCTTAATGGGCATCGAGGAATTGCCGCCCGCTCGCCTTGTGGAGTACCGCAAAACCCGTGGCTTCAAACCCGGCAGCCGATTGGAAGCAGCCGACTGTGTGAAATGCATTGGTATGGCATTTTGCGAAGACACTTGCCTACAAGGCTGGCTGTGGAATGTGATGAAGGAAAGCGTAAAAGAAGAGGAGGAAAGTTGATGGACAGTCTCCTGTTCGCATCGCTGCTAGCCTAGCCATGCAAGGCAAGTCTAGTGCATTGTAGTAGAATCAGACAAATCAGCTATTTTTGCTGCGTTGAGGCAAGTCATTGAAACAACTGCCTCCACAAACTCGGCCATAAAACTGGCAGAAAAGCAGAAATGGACAACCCGCTAGACAAAATAGAAGAAACCTTTGAGGTCAACCTCCCCGAAAAGGAGACCCTCGATGATTTTATAGATTTGATTTTGCCTCAAATCGGCCACTTGGGCGAAGACCTCCGTGAGCAGAAATTCTATGTGGCGCCCGGTGGCAAGCCTTGGCTCGAAATCCGGGACGAACCTGGCTTCCAAGAGTCAGTCCTGCACTTTTTCAATGATGGCGGCGAATACCTTCAATCCGTGGATGGCAACGTGAGCAAGGGCCGCTGGCGCTTGCTGGATGGTACCAACAAAATGATTATCGAAACAGGCGGCGACAAGGCTCCCGGTCGCAGCGAATTGTTCGAACTAGCCTTCCTCAACCAATACTTCTTTATCCTTCGTAAACACGGCAACCAGCACAAGGGCAAGCGCTATTTCTTTATGGGCTATGAAGGTGCTGTGCGGGGTCTCAAATGGCGGGACTGCGTGGAGTTGATGTACAACGAATACCGCAGCCAATGGGGCATGTTCCAATATTTGTTGGTGATTGTGATTGTGATTGTCGTGATTGTGGTGTTATTTTCATTGTGGTGAAAATAGTTATTCCTATTTTATGGAATATGACAGCTAAAGCCAATCAATAATCCGTTAGTTTGTGGTAATATTGCTCACGCTAAAAAACCTCTTCTACCCTAAAGGCCATCCTTACCAATTTTTAGGATTCCCTTTTCAAAATAAGAAACTAAGACTTTGCAATCTCATGGATTGTGGGTCAATTGTATTGTCATGTGGAGGTAAAGCATGATGCGAAACCCTATGTTTCAAGCTGAAATCTATTTTTAAACTCAATAAATTCATCAAATGAAAAACATCATTTTAGAATGGAATGTTGTTGTTTTGGAGGCCATACGTCTCACAAAACCTGGCCCACCAATGGCCGCTCGGTCTATTGGTATTGTTTACACTGGCATATACGATGCTTGGACGGCTTACAATCCCGTTGCAGACCCAGCCAGAATTACCGTGCCGAAACGTCCAGCCATCGAGCACAACGACACCTTCAAAGAAAAAGCCATTAACCAAGTGGCTTACCGCCTCATCATTGACCAATTCGTGACAAAAAACCCTTCGCCCAATGCAGCACAAGTTGAAGCCTTGGCAAATGCGAAATTGACAGAATTAGGTGGAAATCCTACCAACACCCTTACAGACAATAGCGCTGAAGGTGTAGCAAACAAAATTGCAAACAAGCTTATCACTTACCACAGGGGCGACAGCACCAATCCAAATGGTGACCTGGCCAATCAGGTAAACAACTACGAAGACACAACGGGCTATAAGCCCTCAAACGATCCAATTAGGGTTGCCTTCCCGACCCTTTTTGAGGAAACGGCAAACTGTGCCAAATGGCAGCCGCTTTCCTACTACAACCCTGACTCCGAAATGCCGGCTGTTCCAAAATTCATCGCACCACATTGGGGGAATGTAAAGCCATTTGCGCTCCCCACAGGCGACCATTTCAGGCCCTCAGCCCCACAAAACATCCTATCTCAAGGCTTCCTTGACCAAGCAAAACATGTTATCGAGGTTCAAGCCAACCTCACTGTCGAGCAGAAGGTCATAGCCGAATATTGGGCCGATGGCCCAAAATCGGAACTCCCGCCCGGGCACTGGTGCCTATTCACCGCCTTTGTGGTTGGAAAAGACCCCGTTTTTTACGACTTGGAGAAATCTGTCAAAATCTTCTTTGCGGTGTCCAATGCTATCGCAGATGCAGCCATTGCCACCTGGGATGCCAAGGCTGAATATGATTACGTGCGACCCATCACGGCCATTCGCCACTTGTTCAGGGGCAAATGGGTGAAGGGCTGGGGCGGCCCTGGCATGGGCACGGTCGAGTTGAAAGGCGAATTTTGGAGGCCATTCCAAACCAGCACCTTCCCCACACCGCCTTTCGCAGAGTTCACATCGGGCCATAGCGGATTCAGCATGGCCGCTGCCACAGTGCTCAGGCTTTTCACAGGTAGCGACAAGTTTGGCTATTATACGACTCAAACCAAGCCGCTGGCCGCCGACCCTAACGAACCGGTGGTTGGAATCACGATGGGTTGGAACACCTTTACTGAAGCGGCCTCGGAAGCTGGCGAAAGCCGTTTGTACGGTGGTATCCACTTCTATGAAGGCAACGTGGTGGGACTCGACCTCGGCAAAAAAGTTGGCGAGTTGGTTTACAACAAATGCCTTGCCCTTTGGTCGTAAACTATTGATATCTGAACCAAGGCTGTGCTTTTTGCTTTTGGGCAATAAGCGCAGCTTTTTTTTACACCATCTCCATCTCAATCTGCCGCTTCGCAAGGTTCGTCTCCACAATCCGCACCTTCACCGCATCCCCCATCTTTATGACCCGGCCAGAGCGCATGCCCTTTGCACGTAAGCGGCCTTCGCCCACGTCGAAAGGCTCGTCCATCGTATCGAAACCGACCATTCCCTCGCATTTGCTGTCAGCCAGTTCGATGAAAATGCCCCGCTCGATAATGCCCGAAACAAAGCCATCAAATTCTTCGCCGACATGCTTCTGCATGTACTCAACCTGTTTGTACTTGATGCTTTCCCGCTCGGCTTCCATCGCCTTACGCTCCATCGCTGAGATATGGCGGCATTGCTCCTGCAACTTGCCCTTGTCGTATCGGACCGTGTTTTCACCCAAGTTTTCAAACAGAATCCTGTGGGCCAGCACATCGGAATAGCGACGGATGGGCGAGGTAAAATGCGAGTAAAAATCAAAGGCAAGGCCGTAGTGGCCGATGTTTTCAGTGGAATATTCGGCCTTGGCCATGGTGCGTATGGCGATGGGCATGAGCAGCTTGATGGCTTCGTTTTTTTCAGCCTCCTTCGCCAATCGGTTGAAGGAAGCGGCGATTTCCTGCGGCGTGTTCACGTTCATTTTCACCCCCAATTCCTTAGCAAACAGGGCAAACTCCTTCACTTTTTCGTCGTTCGGGTAGTCGTGGATGCGGTAAACAAAAGGGATTTCCTGTTGCGCCTCCGCTTTTTTATTGATAAAAATGGCGACCTCTTTATTGGCCAGCAGCATGAAATCCTCGATAAGCATGTGGGCGTCTTTCCGTTCTTTCACATATACTTCAAGGGGCACCCCGTTCTTATCCAATTTGAAGCGCACCTCCTCCGAGTCAAAGTCAATAGAACCATTTTTAAAACGGTCTTTGCGCAGCGAATGCGCAATATTGTTCAAAATCCGAAGCTCAGCAGCATGGTCGCCCTCCCCCGTTTCCAGGCCCAGTTGAGCTTGCTCATAGCTAAAACGGCGGTCGGAATGGATGATGGTCTTGCCAAACCAGCGGCCTACCACCTTGTGTTTTTGGTCAAATTCAAAAACAGCGCTGAAAGTCAATTTATCTTCGTGTGGCCTCAAAGAACAAAGGTTGTTCGAGAGCCTTTCCGGCAGCATGGGCAGCACCCTGTCCACGAGGTAAACCGAGGTCGAACGCTTGTAAGCCTCTTTGTCCAGTTCAGTTCCTGTCTTCAAGTAGTGGCTCACATCGGCGATATGG
>JADLHE010000497.1 GCA_020848965.1 Saprospiraceae bacterium | reverse complement strand
GGGACGCCGCCGACTGGTAAGTTTTCAACCCCCTCATGGACGCTGGCCTGATGCCCGCCCTGCAAAGCCTCGTGGAATGCGGCGTAAAGGGCAAACTGGCCACCCTCGACCCACCCCTTTCGCCCACCCTCTGGACGAGCATTGCCACAGGCAAACGGCCCTACAAACACGGCATTCATGGCTTTACCGAGCCGGATGGCCAAGGCGGCATACGTCCCATCTACAATACCAGCCGCCAGTGCAAGGCCATTTGGAACATCCTGACCCAGCACCAAAAAAAGACGCACGTGGTGGGCTGGTGGCCCTCGCACCCCGCCGAGCCTATCAACGGCACCATGATTTCCAATTTGTACCAACGGGCGCCAAACGGCATTCAAGCGGGCAAGGCATGGGAAATACGGCCCGGCACGGTTCACCCTCCCGAAAAGGCCGACCTGTTCGCAAAGCTGCGGGTACACCCCTCCGAGCTGACGGCCAATCATATCGCCCCATTTGTGCCCGATTTTCAGAAAATTGACCAAAGCAAGGACAAGCGCCTGCTCTCAATTGCCGCCAACCTGGCCGACTGTTCCACTATTCACAGCGCCGCCACCTATATCATGGAGCACGAGCAATGGGATTTCATGGCCGTTTATTACGATGCCATTGACCACTTCTGCCATGGTTTCATGAAATACCACCCGCCCCGCCGGGAGCACATCCCCGTGCAGGATTTTGAGTTTTACAAAAACGTGGTGAACAGCGCCTACCTTTTCCACGACATGATGCTCGCCCGCCTGCTCGAATTGGCTGGGCCAGATACCACCGTCGTGCTCATCAGCGACCACGGTTTTCACCCCAATCACAACCGCCCAAAATACATCCCCAATGAACCCACCGGCCCCGCCATCGAGCACAGCCCTTATGGCATCATCGTGATGAAGGGGCCGGGCATCAAACAAGATGAACTGCTCTATGGGGCCAGCCTGCTGGACGTTACGCCCACTTTGTTGCACCTATTTGGGCTGCCTCCGGCAATGGACATGGACGGCAAAGTATTGGTACATGCGTTCGAGGAAGAACCCGTGATAGAACCCATTCAAAGCTGGGAAAACAGGAAGGGCAACGACGGTCGGCACCCCGAAGGATTGGTGCAAACCGATGCGGAAAACAAGGCCGAATTGCAGCAGCTCATCGAGCTGGGCTATATCGCCGACCCCGGCGACGACCAAGAATTGGCCATCAAAAACACCCTCGACGAGAACAATTACAACCTTGCCCGTGCCTACCTGAACGGCCAGCAGTGGGATGAAGGCATAGCGCTTTTGGAACAACTCCACACCGAAAACCCAACAGTGCTGCGCTTCGCAAATTATTTGGCAAATGCCTATATGACCGTCGGCAAGTTCAAAAAATCAAGGGAAGTGGTCAACCATATCCGGGAACTGCTCGATAGGGAAAGCCCTCAGTTGGACCTGCTCGAAGGCACTTTGTTGCTCGCCGAGGAGCGCCCCTTGAAGGCGATGGAATTGTTCAAAAAAGTGGAAAAAGAAGCGGGCGAGCAGCCGCATCTTCGCCTTAGGTTGGCGAGTGCCTACCTGCAATTGAACAAGCTCGAACAAGCAGTAGAGACCCTAAAATTGGCCCTTGCAGAAGACCCCGAACAGTCCGGTGCTTGGTACACGCTGGGGATTTGCTGCTACCAAATGGCCGATTACGAAGCTGCCGCCGAAGCGCTGTTGCAGGCCATCGGCCTGCAATACTATCATCCGCCCTCCCATTATTACCTGGGTGAAACGCTCATTGCCATGCAGCGCTACGAGGACGCCGCCAGTGCCTTCGATGTTTGCCTGCGCCTGGCCCCGGCCATGAACATGGCGAGGGAGCGGCTGGTAGCCATCTACACCCAGTTCCTCGACCAACCGGGCAAGGCCAATAAGTACCGCTTGGACTTTGAAAAAACGATAAAGGGCGAAATAGTGGTGGTGAGCGGCCTGCCCCGCACAGGCACCTCCATGATGATGCAGATGCTGGAGGCGGGCGGCCTTCCGGTTTTCACGGATAAGGAGCGCACGGCGGACGAGAGCAACCCCAAGGGCTACTACGAGCACGAAGCCGTTAAGAACTTGGCGAAGGACAAAAATTGGTTGCCGCAGGCAAACGGCAAGGCGGTTAAAGTCATAGCCCACTTGCTGAAGCACCTGCCCATGCACTACCGTTACAAGGTCGTTTTCATGGAACGTGACCTTGTAGAAGTGGTAAGTTCGCAGCAAAAAATGCTGGTGCGCAATGGCAAGCAATTGAGCGAGGACACCCTGCCGCTGCACTTGGTGGAGGCTTTCAAAAAGTCTTTGAAAGAGGTGAAACAATGGGCCGATGTACAGCCCAATGTGGAACTGATTTACGTGCCCTACAAAGAGACCGTGGAAGCGCCGTTCATGGCTGCCCTGCGCATCAACGATTTTCTGGGCGGGCACTTGGAGCCAGCCGAAATGGCTAGGGTCGTGGATGCCAGCTTGCGGCGGGAGCGGTAAAACAAGTGGTGCTGGGCTGGCTCAATTGGCGGAAAAAGCGGGCACACCAAACGCCGCCGCCAAATCTTGGGGCTGTGCAATGAAATACACCCTGAACTTGCCGTTCCATTGGAATTGCCAGCCTTCCTCGCCCGCAATTTCATCCAGCAGGTCGGACACTTCCGACTGTGTGGCGATATAGTGGTTGCTGCGCAAATTGTTCTTCACTTCCAGCGTGGTGGTAGCACCGTTTTCCGAAAGCAATTGAAGCGCTGCGGCCTTCACCGCTTCTTTGTCTATATGCTTGGTTGACCTGTTGAAAGGATTGAACATAAGTTGATTTACGATTTTAGATTTACGAATTTCGATTGGGCAACTACCTAATTTTCAATTGATTGCATCAGAATCCAGGCTTAAACTATTATTATTCCGCTATTTAGTGGTTGGATTTTAATGCTAAATGATTGCCTTTCAAGCGCCTATTTCAACGAAATACCGCACGGTACACTGCCGCTCGTTGTACACGATGTACTCATTGTTGACAAGGTCGGCGCCGCCTTTGGCAAACACCGAATCATAATCCTTGCCCCGCTCCTGCAAGCGCTCGCCCGTGAGCTGCGTACACCATGCCTCGTGGTTTTTGATGACCAGCGGATGTCCGATATGCACATCGTAGAGCGCCAGCCAAGCCTTCTTTTCTGAGCCTTTCGCCCAGAAAGTGCCGTCGAGCGACGTGTAGTTCAGCGATTTGCGGCATTTGTCGGCGAAATAAAGCCCGTATCCGAACATCTTTCCCGTAATCACCGCATTGGCGGGGCGGAGCACGAGGCCCGTTTTCAGGATGGAAAACCAGTTTTCGTTGCGGCTGCCGTGCCAAAACAACCGCACTTCCGGGTGCTTGCTGGTCGCCACGTATTTGTCGAACAAGGTCTGTGTGCGCAGGTTGGTCACCTTGTAGGCCCGCCGGAACTTGCCACTCTGGCTGCCCATCAGCCGCTTGATTTGGTGTACCAAATCGGCATCGTTGACGGGTTCTACCTGCATCCCGATGGCTTCCAGCACCGTCAACCGCTTTTCGGGCGACTGCGCCAACTGCTCCTGCACCATCTCCACTTGGCCCCGCATGACGTCCAAGGTGGCTTGCTCCTCGGCCAGTTGCTGCTCGATGGCCTCCAGTTCGGCTGCCGTGCTGGCCGATTGCACGAGGTGCTCCCGCACGTTTTTCATCTTCCTCGGAATGACCTTGTACAGTTCCAGCAAGCGCTCATTGAACGCAGCAACGTCCAAGCCCAGCCGCAGTTGCTGCACCAATTGGTCGAGCAGGGCCTGCGCCTTTTCCACTTGGAGCTTGGTCACTTGGTCGGCGGCCACGTTGTAGTTTCGGAAAATGGACTGCCTGGAACTGGACATCAGTTCGTCCAGCAGGTGGCGCACGGCTTCGTCGGGTATCTCCGCAAATTCGGCGTCGGCGGCCCCGCCCACCACCATGCTGGTGTGGTCAACGTAGCCCTTCCTGATTTTCTCGTTGAACTTGCTTTGCCATTCGGCAATGGGGTATTCCTTCGTCACGCTGGTAGCGCCCACCCGCCCATAGCTGACCGTGAAGGTGCCGTTGGCGCTCTCCCGCATATCGTAGAACTTGTTGTTGTTCTCCGCCGTCACCATGATGAGGCGGGCGTAGCGCAGTTCGGTTTCTTGGCTGCTTTCCGGGATTTCCGGCACGTGCTGTTCCGCCAGTTTCGGGCGGCTGGGCGCAGCGGCACGGGGGGCAGCTTGCAGGAGCTTTGCGGCATGCTGCGGAGCGGGGCTTGTTGGTTTTGGTGAAAACAATTTGCGGAGAAAGGCAAACATAGCGGTCGTGTTTTAGGTAACTATTTTGGTGTTATGGCTCCGCAAATTTGAGGGTAGGCGCTGATTTATGCAAGGAAATGCGCAAAAATTTTAGCTAAAAAGTGACAAAAAGAGGTTTTTAAGAGGGTTAATCCATGAATTGTAATCAAATTAATGATGAATTCGATAATACGACTGCGCCACTTCCGCTAGCCCCCCGTCCGGCAGCAAGCTCGTGGCAACCACCCGAACCCCGCCACTCGTGGCAGTGGACTGGAACGCTATTTCGTGCTGCGCAATGGGCTGTTCGCTGCGCAAATGGCAGACCAGCGTTTCCGCCAAGACCTCCAGTTCGAACCGAATGGGAAATTGGTACGGATTGGCCACCCGAAGGTCTTTATAACCATAAGCCACGGTCGCATCGGCACCCAAGGGCGTGAAGCGAGGCTCCCCATTCGCATAAAGGTCCACGGAATGGTTGTGCCGCTCCAAAACGCTGAGGCCCGCCAGCAGCGAAAGGTGGTAGAGGATGCCCGAAACTTGGCAAAGCCCGCCGCCCACCGTCGCTTGCACCTGACCATACACGAGGTTCCGCCCCGCTTTGTATCCTTTTGCGGTGGTGGGCTTTCCCAGTGTTTTCCAAAAAGAAAAAACCTCGCCCGGCCGTATCGTCACGGCGTTGATTTGGTGGGTCGCCAGCCGGAAATTATGCAGTTTGTTCTCCCGCCATTCGTTGGCTATGACGGGTTGCGACAGCACCAAGCCATGCGCAAAAGCCGGAACCAAGCGGCTTGGCCGAGCCAGTTTGGAACGGATGCCCGTGCGGAGGTCGGTGAAATGGGAAAGCGTCAAACGGTAGTAAAGCCTCAGCGGGGCAGGCAGCTGCCTGCGCCAATTCAACAGCGCCGCCGTGGCACTAATAGGGCTTTCCGTTTTCATCCCCGCAAGGTAAAACAATCAATATAGATTCAAAAAACGCAGCTTTAAATTCTGCCCAAGCTTTCGGTTTTGTAGCATTTATACAAAGTGTTTGGTCAGCAGCTAGGGTTTTATCTAGAACCTTGCTGCACCTATATTGCTCGCCCCCCTGCGGTGATTGTACCGCATCCAGCAAACCGCTAGGTAGCCATCTACCCGTATTCAGTTCCAAGCAATATTCAAAATATCGGAAGCTTTGCAGGGGAGCGGATTTCTACCCTATTTCAAGTAGCTTTTTCAGCTTCAAAAAAGCATTTCATGCTATTGGCCAAAAAATGAAAGCTTGTTTGGTGTTTTTTTTAAAAACAATATTAGCTTTGACCTGAACTTCGTTTTTTACTTATTTTCCTGAAAACTGTTGGAACTGCCATTTGAAATTTACTCCTCGGAGCGTGCCTACTATTTGTGCGAAGGCATATGATTTTTGCTCCCACCCATTCAATTTCAGTTTGATAATAGCGGCACACTCGACAAATCCTTTTGTAACCTTCAGCTGTCTAGCTACCATGCTCATAAAATGCTGATGCTAGTGGCCGAATATAAGCCATTATTTCCTAATTAATCTCTTTTTACAGATGAAAAACAGTTCTACGCATGTAAGGAAAAGCAGCTTGGGCATCGCTTTGGCGTTGTTCTTGGGGCTTTTTTCCATTCAGCAGGCGCTTGCGCAATGTACCAATGCTTCGCAGTTTGGTACCATCACTGCACCTACCAACAACACCCCGGTCACCATCACCACCTGTGCCTTTGCAGGGGAGTACAGCACCATCAACAGCGCTTCCGCTGGCTCCACCTACCTGTTCAATGCCACTGGCGGTGCGGGCAATTACATCACCATCCACCAAGGCACGCCCGGTGGCACGGTGCTTGGTTTCGGGGTTGCTCCCGTTAGCGTCGTCTTCACGGTT
>JADLHE010000496.1 GCA_020848965.1 Saprospiraceae bacterium | reverse complement strand
GTGCAACACATTGATATGCCTGCAAAACGTGAATTTATCGTTAGGCAACGATTGCACGGGGTCCATCAATCAATCGTACATCGTCCAAAACAATTTAGCATGCCTTGGGCCGATGACCATGACCTACTATGATGCCGCTGGAAACAATATTGGCAACACCGTGACGAGCGCCTATCTAGGCCAAACGTTGCAGGTGCTGGTAAAGCACAATTACACCGGGGCCACCTGCTGGGGTTCGGTTTATGTAAAGGACGGCAAAAAGCCCGTCATCACCGTGGCGAACGAGACGCTGAACTGCACGGAAGACCCCAGCCCAGCAGCATTGGCGCAGCCAACGGTAACGGACAATTGCAGCGCAGCCAACCAAGTCACGCTCTCGCACCAAGACACGGTGCTCGATTTCGGCTGCGGCTACACGGGATTCTCCGGTTATTTCTCCCCGAACAACTGGAATACATGTCTTGCAAGTAATGGGGATGGTGGGGTAGATGTCACGGGAGCTCCCAATTCGGTGTTGGTCGAAGGGGCCAACAGCTCCTCGTCAATCAGCACGCCTTCGTATGTGACGAGATTTAAAATCGAAATCCCTACGGAGGGTTACGTGTCGTTTGATTGGAGTAGCGTTGGGGGCTCCTCTTTTACCACCGAGGCATTCTACCTCACCATCAACAATTGGTGCATCCGGCTGTCGAGCGATACGCTTCGGTCGGGCACCTATACCACGGGGCTGCTACAGCCGGGCGACGTGCTGTCGTTCGAGCAGACCTCCAACGGTGGCAGCAATGCCAACAGCACCACCGTTTCAAATTTCCATTTCACTACCTTGGCCTGGAAGGTCATCCAGCGGAAATGGTCGGCAACCGATGCCTTTGGCAATGTGGCCATCAAGGTGCAGACCATCACCCTGAACCGGGCCGCATTGACGCAGGTCAAATTCCCGCCCAACCGGGATGGCGTGGCTGCGCCCATGCTCGCTTGCGGTGCCAACTCCACCGACCCCAGCGTCACGGGCCGACCATTCATTGACGAAGACGGCAACCTAAGCACCACCGCCGACCAGTACAGCGTCGAGAACGGCGAATGCTTCTTTAACCTGAGCTACACCGACCAAAGCATCCCAACTTGCGGCGGCAGCCAGGTCATTCTTCGGAAATGGGTCGTGCTGGACAATTGCACCAACAATTTTGTGGAACACACCCAAATCATCAAGCTGTTCGACGTGACGCCGCCGGTCATCACCTGCCCGACGAGCATGACCGTCAGCACCGACGACTTTGGCTGTTTTGGCATCATCAACCTGCCTTCGGCAACTGCGGTGGACGATTGTTCTTCGCAAGTGACCATCACGCCAAGCTGGAGTTTCGGCAGCGGCTACGGCCCGTTCAACAACGTGCCACAAGGCACCCACCTCGTCAAGTACACAGCCACCGATGCCTGCGGCAACAGCGTATTCTGCAATATGAACGTCACCGTGGTTGACCAAGTGGCCCCGACGGTCATTTGCCAGCAGTTCACGGTAGCCAGCATCGCCAGCATGGGCGAGGCCACGGTCTATGCCAACCTGCTCGATGCGGGCAGCTACGACCATTGTTGTCTCGAAAGTTTTGAGGTGAAGCGGGCCGGGCAGCCCAATTCGGCCTTTGCGCCGAGCCTGCTCGTTTCTTGCGCCGACCTGAACAGCAGTTCGGTTTTGGTGACCCTTCGAGTCAAAGACTGCCACGGCAATTCCAACACTTGCGACGTGACGGTGAACGTCCATGACGAGCTGCCGCCCGTCATCACCCCGCCCGCCGATGTGGTGGTGGACTGCAACACCGACCTGAGCAACCTCGCCGTTTTTGGCAATGCAACGGTGACGGACAACTGCTCGTTCACCCTCACCGAAACAGCCACGACCGATGTGACGAACTGCGGCCAAGGCACGGTCACCCGCAAATTCACGGCGACCGACCTCAGCGGGAACACCACCATTGCGCAACAAGTCATCCACCTCGTGAACCAAACGCCTTGGAACGCCGCTGGCAACCAAATCATTTGGCCGCAGAACTACCAAACGCAGAGCTGTACGGGCGAGTCCTTGGAGCCGTTCGACCTGCCCTACCCTTACTCCGGCCCGACGCTCTTGGGGCAAAACGGTTGTGAGGCCGTTGCGGTCGCTTATAACGATGAAATTTTCTGGATTTCGGAACCAGCCTGCTACAAAATCGAGCGCACTTGGACGATACTCGACTGGTGCCAGTACGTGCAGAATTCCAATTCCAACGTGGGCATGTGGCAGCATGTGCAGCTGATAGAAGTAGCTGATAATCAAGCACCTGTGTTCGTGAATCCGCCGACGAATATCACGGCGACCAGTACCGTTGGCTGCAATGGCAACGTGATTTTGCCACTGCCACAAGTAACGGATTGCAGCAACCACGTGACCATCGTCGCCACGGGCGCATTGGGCAATGGCTTTTCGTTCCAGAACGTGCCAGCGGGCATTTACCCGATGACCTATCATGCAGCGGACGGCTGCGGCAACAGTTCCACGCATAGTTTTACCGTCTCTGTTGGCGACACGGGCGCACCGACGGCCTACTGCCAAAACGGCCTCATCGTAACCCTGAACGCACAAGGCGAGGCCTCCGTTGCTGCGCAACAACTGAATGCCAATAGCTCTGACAACTGCGCCCCGGCCAGCAGCTTGCAATTCAGCTTCTCGCAAAACGTGGCCGACAACACCATGCTCTTCAATTGCGGGGACGTGGGCACGAACCTCGTGCAGCTTTGGGTCACCGACCCCGGTGGCAACTCGGATTACTGCGAGACCTTCGTGACGGTGCAGGACAACCCAACGCCCGCTTGCAATGGCGGCACCAATATTGACCTCGGCGGCATGATACAGACGCCAGCGGGCGCAGCAGTAGGCTCGGCAATCGTGAACGTGAATTATGCCAATACCCCGGCAGTCACTACCCAATCTGGCAATGGTAGTTATGGTTTTTCAGGGCTGCCGAATGGGGGGGATTTCACCATTACGCCGAGCAAAAACATCGGCTATTCCAATGGTGTAACGGCCTTTGACTTGGCAAAAATCAACGAGCATATCCTTGGCGTCAACGAGTTCGATTTTGCATGGCAGACCATTGCTGCCGATGCAAACAATTCCGGCGCTGTGACGGCTGCCGACTTAGTGGCCATTCAGGCTGTCATATTGGGTTCTGCACCGAGCTTCCCGAATAGCTCACCCTCTTGGCGCTTCGTGCCGACCAGCCACAGCTTTGGCAGTGCAACCAATCCTTGGCCATTCCCAGAGGCCGTTTCCATGAACAATGTGACGCAGGATGACCTGAATGTCCATTTTACAGGCATCAAAATCGGCGACGTGAACGGGAACGTGAACCCGGCTTATATCGTCGGCTCTGAGGAGGTAAACAGCCTACTGTCAGGCATCGAAAGCCGCAGCAATGACCGTTTTGCAATTTCTACTGAAGATAAGTTTTTGAAGAAAGGCATTGAATATGAACTTGATTTCAAATTAGGCAAAGCGGATGCTTGGCAATTCACACTGAAAGCCGACCCGCAAGCCATTGAGATTCAAGACATTGCAGAGCAAGAAAACTTAAAATACCACCTGAGCAGGGGCAAGGAAGGCTTGGTTTCCATGTTGAGTTTTGGCAAGCAGCCAGCACAAAGTTTCACGCTTAAAATCAAGGCGCTCAGTGACTGCCAATTAGCGGATATGCTTCAAATCGGCTCGGAAATGGCCCCGGCCGCAGCTTGGAACGAGGCCGAGGAACTGCTAGAAGTTGCACTTCAATTTGAGCCTGAAATTCGGAGTGAGGACGAGGCAGAAACCATAGAACTGCTGGGCTGCCAACCGAACCCATTTAAGGAAGAGACTCAAGTGCGGTTTACGGTAAGTGAAGCTGGCCCAGTGCGGTTTAGTTTCTTCGACGCATCGGGTAGAATGGCCTATACCACCAGTTCATTTTATGAAAAAGGCTTGAACAGCCTGACCGTGAAACAAGAGGAATTGGGCATTGCTGGGCTAATTTTAGTTAGGATGGAAACAGCGGGAGTTGTAAAACAGGAAAAGATGGTTGTTATAAAATAGTGAGAGAAAGTTTTTGAAAAATTGGAGCGCAAAGCATTGTATATCAATGTTTTGCGCTTTTTTATTTATAAAAAAAGGCTTGAGTTTTTACGCTCAAGCCTATTATTTTTTGGTGTTACTTTTTGTATGTCTATTTTTTAACCAGTCTCTATAAAATACCTATAAAAGGACTAAGAGAGCCTGCCGTAAGTCATCTGTTCTGATATGTTAATTGGGAATAAGCTAGCTTCTTTAGACGAACAAATTATTACGCTGCAAGAATCGGCACAATTGAAATGAAAATCACGCTACAAAAAATGCAATTTTCACCATTCAAAAATACGAAAGAGAAATTCTTATTTTCTGCCTTAATCGCCTTAAATTTGACCAAAATCCAAACAAACCGAAGCCTAAGCTCTCTTAGGGGGATTTTTAGCATTTAAAAATTGACGATTTTGAACTGCAAAAAATACAATTTCACCATTATTTCTAACATACATTTTGAAAAAAAAGTACAATACCAACAAGAATCTATTCATCCTTCTACAAACCATCGCAGCGGATGACCATAAGCAGTTTCAAGCCTACCTCCAGCTTTTCTACCCTGGCAAAAAGCTGGCACTCAAACTTTTGACAGCCCTGCCAAACTACTATGCTGCAATAGAGCAGCACCCATTTTCGACAATTTCTGCCCAACTGTTTGAAGCGGTGTTTGAGAAAAGCGCCGATGCGGCAAACAATAAGCACGATAGCTATTTGTCCAATTTGATGGGCGACTTATATGGTTACCTGAAGGAGTTTTTAGTCTGGCAAGAAGCTCGTCGCCCATCTTTCGAGACGGACATCCTATGGCTGAGGGCCTTGGAGCAGCTGCAATTGGATGAAATCAGGGTCGCCGAGCTTGAAAAAATACAGACACAGACCGATGCTCAGCCAGCCTATGATGCATGGAAGCATTTGGAGCGCTTCTACTTCCACCAACTTTCCTATTACAACCCCAAAATTCAGAAAATGAATCCACGGGTTCAAGGATTGGAAAAGATGGAGGAGACCCTAGAGAGTTTCAGGTCATCCATGCAGGCCAAAATTGAATGCGAGAAAATCAATCGCCAAAATTTTGTGAAGAACGTGGTGAGCAATCGGAAAAATGCAAAGCAAAAGCCAGCCCCTCCAACCGACCTCACCCCTAACCTATATGGACACATCCTTGATTTATTGACAAAGCAGGATGAACCATCCTACCTAAAGCTATGGTCATTATTTGAGGTCAATGCGCACAAACTCAAAGATGACGACCAGTTGATTGTGTTTGCCTATTTGGCGAATTACATAACGAGCATCTCAAGAAAGGGGCTTATTGAGGCTTATGAAATGGCTTTCAAATTTTACGATTTTGGAAATACAGTAGGAGTTTTTAAAAAGCTTGAAGTTATCAACCCTGTTTTAATGTTGAATGCAGTACTTTCTGCCTGCCGAGTTAAACGATTCGATTGGGCCATTCATTTCATCAAAGAGAATGAGGAAAGAATTGATCATTCAATCCGAGAAGAAACACTTGCCTTAACTTATTCAAATTTGTATTTTGAAAAAGGGGACTACGAGAAAGCACTAGACTTACTCCATAATAACACTCCACCAAAACACAGCAATATACCTCATCGGCTACAATGGGAAGTGTTGTTGCTAAAAGCGAAATATGAACTTAAAACCATCACAGTTGAAGATTGCGAGAAATTCGAAATATACATGCGCCTAAACAGGAAAATTACGGGAAAATTGCGAGAAGGGGCGAAGAATTTGGCAAGCATCCTCAAGAAAATGAGTAGGCGTGCAAATACACACAAAAAACTAATCACTGAAATCAATGCCTTAAGAAACCTGCCTGCAAAGGATTGGGTTTTGGAAAAAATGAAAAGCTACAAACCCTTATAATTGGTTGCCGCCACCAACTATGGGGAGGTGACGGCAACCAAAAATCTTACAACATAACATCCACAATAACAATCTCCACCGAATTCCCGCCACCACAAACAGTGCTTAGATAAACGCTGTACTTAGTGCCAGCAGATAGGTTGTAGAATGTGGCATTGGTGCAGTTCGTGGTTTGCGCCTGAACCAATGCGCCCGTTTCTTGGTTGAAGCATTTCACTGAATAGGCAGTGCTGCCGAAGGCCCCTGTCCAATTGAGGCTAACGGAGTTGCCAGATGTGCCATAGCTGACATTCGTTGGGGCCGGGCATTCAATTTCGACCTCGACGGGTTGATTTGCAAAAGACGGCAGATTGACCGAAAAAAAAGCGGTCACTACACACAATTTCAGTATAAGCACGAAGCGTTTGTCAGTTCTTGAAATAGATTTCATTGTAGAATGTTTTTTGAAGAGGGACACACCAAGCCCTTGCAGGTCCATGACCGAGTCACGGCTTGCCTGAACAGCAGAGCGCCTAGCTATCACCTCCACATTATTGAATTGTTGCCTAACCGAATTTTTACAGAAGCTTCCTAATCATCGATTGTGAAACAAAAATCGGCCTAACCACAATGCCTTCAAAGCGATTTTTCGATTAGATGAAACCCTAAGCCTGTTTCTTGGAAACGATGAAAACGTTGCGGAAACGCCACTGAAATAGCCGCTCAGTTTCGATTGCTGCCTGTACGCACAGGGGCTTCGTAGTTATCAAGAAAAACACATTCACCTAAATCCTATTAACATGTCTGACTTAAAAAAGAAGTATCACGCCCTCTGGGCAATTCTTGCCGAAAAGCGGAAGCAGCCTTACAACAAGTTGGTTGAATTGTTGAAAAGCCGTAAAGAGCGGTTCAAGCTTGGGGGCATCTCTAAGGCCACCATTAGCAAAAACCGTTACCGCCTGCCAGTGCCTATGAGCTGGTGCATGGCGCTGGAAGACATTGTCAGGGAAGAGTTCAAAATCACGTTCAACGAAGAAAAACAGGCATTTTTGGATGTAAATGGAAGGGAAATCGTCAGCATGGATGAAGTATCCAGCGAGAAAAAGGTCAAGCCTCGCCAAGAGGAAGCCCCCGGCTTTATTGCCATGCACGAACGAATCAATGAAGTGATGATGCGGGAACGGATTGACCAAGCGCAGCGCCGAATCAGGATTCTGACCACCTACTCCTCCCAGTTGAACAAACTGGGCGACTGTTTGGAAATGGCCTTGCAACGGCCTGAAATGGAGGTCGAAATCATGCTGCTGCACCCTACTTCGGAGTCGGCGGCCCTGCGCCAGAAAGCCATACGGGTCGAAGATGGCTCCTGCAATATTGAGCATGAAATCAAGGAGAACATAGCGGTTATCAATCAAATCATTTCGAAAAAATTGCCGGGGAAGCTGGAGCTGCGCCTCTACAACGAAGCCCCAACCATTCAGATGTTCTGGTGGGACGACAGGATGCTCGTTGGCAATTTCTGGTATGGCGGCAAATCTGATGAGCGGCCATTTATTGAGTTTTCCGATGAAAGCAAATTTGCAAAATCGGCCATGCTGCACTGGGAAAAACTATGGAAAAACTATCCCGTGAAGTATGAAAACCCTACCACTTATTTATGCTTTTTCAAGTTGGAGGAAAAACTTTAAAAATTTGCGATGGAAATCAACCGGACCACCAACAACGTCCGCATTTATGACACGGTCACCAAGGATACCTACAAAGGCTTTATCCATTATTTCCCTGGCTATGCTTTCGTAAGGTTCGCCACCGACGATTCCGAAAATTTCCGGGTGAACAGGGTGGGGTCTTTCACCATCAAATGCACCAATTCCATCCTGAATGAGCAGAAAACAATCGGCCTGTTCCAGAATATTTCGCATCTCGAAAAGCCCTATGCATCAATTGTAGTCATGCAGCGCATCAGTCATTACGACCCAAATGACTATTCTGCTGAATTACCCATAGCCCTCATTCGCTTTTTCGAGTTCCTCGATAAAGAGACTTATATTGAATGCGACTTCAAAGATTGGGAGCGGCTACAAAAACTGGACTTGTCGGTGGCAGGCCAGTTGGAAGCACTATGAAAAAAGAAAGGAGAGCAACAGGCTTGTCGCTCTCCTTTCATAGTCAATTATTAGCTAAAACGATTAGTGCTGTACCACCAAGCGCTTCGTAACTATTTGATTTTCAACCATTATCTTCACAAGGTACAAGCCCTCGGTATAGCTGGAAACATCCATGCGGAACTGCCCAGCTGCGATATTGGCATTGTTGAAATAGGTGACGAGCTTGCCCGTCAGGTCGTATAGGGCAATGCCTGCCTCCATCGCATCCACTTCTTCAAAAGCAATGGTGACATGCCCTGAAGTCGGGTTCGGGAAGAGGCTGATGGCACGCTCCAATTGGCGCTGACCAACACTCGACACAGATTGTACCGTGAAATAATGCAGTGAAACGCAACCGTTGTCATCTGTGATTTCCAAAGTGTAGATGCCAGCGGCAAGGCCATCAACATCCTGCTCCGTTGAAATCTCGTTGCCATTGGGTGCAGTCCAAAGGTAGCTGTATGGCTGTGTACCTCCCGTAACGTCCACATCAATTGCGCCATTCTGCTGGCCAACCGTTTCGGGCGTGATGGAAATTGGCAGTGAAGAAACCACAGTAGGCTCAGCAACCGTAACAGACTGCACAGATGTGCAACCAGCTGCATCCGTTACCGAAACAGTGTATTGCGCTGCTGGCAAGCCGATAATGCTCTCTGTTGTGGCTCCATTGCTCCATAGATAGGTATAGCCTTGGCTACCGCCATTGACCGTTGCAACAACCTTTCCATCCGACTGGCCATTGCAGCTCACATCGTTAGCATCCAATGAAACTTGCATGGCTGGCAGCACTTCCACCGTAAACGAGCAGGTGTTTTGGTTGCCATGCCCATCATCCGCTTTAAAAGTCTGCACCGTAATGCCTACCGGGAAGGTAGCACCACTGGGCATACCAGCAGTTTGGGTTGCCACCAAATTGCCCGCACAATTATCGCTCACTTGCACAGCTGCAAATTCTGCCACAGCATCGCAATTCGGGAGCACCATATTGCTTGGGCAAGTCATGGCTGGCGCAATATTGTCCTGAACAGTGACGATGGCTGTACCAGCGGCAGTGTTTCCACTTGCATCCGCAATGGTCAGCACCACAGCGTTCTGGCCGATATTGGCGCAGCTAAATGAAGACATATCCACTGTGCGCTCCGCAATGCCGCAGTTATCGGTGCTGTTGTTGTCGAGCATGGAAGGCTCAAGGGTGGCCGCTCCATTTTCATCCAATGACAGTGCGATGTTTTGCACGGAAATAGAAGGAGCAGCTTCATCCACGATTTCAACAGTGGCCGTTCCAGTGCTTTCGTTGCCCGCTTCGTCCATCACGGTCAAGGTTACTTGGCGAGTGCCGAGGTCGGCACAGGTGAAGCTGCCTTGGTCAATCGTCATAGTGGCAATCGAGCAGTTGTCAGCGCTGCCATTGTTGATTTGCGAAGCAGTGACCGTAGCCGTTCCATCGCTGCCCAATGTCAAAACAAGGTTCTGCGTAGCTACAGTTGGCACCTCGGTGTCATTGATGGTGATGGCAACATCCAATTGTGCTTCGCAATTGTTTTGGTCGGTCACAGAAACGGAATAGTTGCCAGCGGCAAGGTCGGTGGCGGTAGCTCCTGTCTGGCCGTTTGACCATACAATATTGTAGTTGGCGTTTCCACCGGAAGTCACCACCGTGGCCGTACCATTCGTTTGGCCGCAATCAGCGTTGCTGGATTGGCCCAGTTGAACTTCCAGAGCGGCAGGTTCAGTAATTGTAACCTCAGCCACGGCAGGGCAACCAACGGCATCTGAAATTGAGACAGAATAAGTACCAGCCGCCAAACCGGAAACAGTGGCCGTATTTGCATCATTCGACCATGCATAAACAAACGGTGTAAGGCCACCCGTCAAACTAACGGTAGCTTGACCGTCGGCCTCGCCAAAACAGCTGATATTGCTGGAAGTAATAGTGGCCAATGCTGCGCAACCAAAAGGCGCTACAGGCACCGATTGCACCGCAACACAACCATTGGCATCAGTAACACTAACCGTGTAATTGGCGGAAGCCAAGCCTGTAATTGTTTGCGTGGAAGCGCCTGTGCTCCATTCATAAGTGAAGGGGCCTGTGCCGCCTGTTGGGTTGGCGGTGGCAGTTCCGTCGCTTGCACCCGCTGCCGTTACGCCTGTAGTAGTTGCATTGGCGCTTAGCGGTGATGGTTGGTCAATATCTATTGTTGCAACCACTTCACAGCCATTGCCGTCATGTGCAGTTACAGAATAAGTGCCAACTGCCAAGCCGCTGATTGACTGCGTTTGTGCACCATTCGACCATAAGAAGGTCTGTGGCATGGAGGCAAAATTCAGTGCAATGCTTGCAGCGCCGTCTGCGTTGCCGTTGCAGGACACATCTTCACCTTGCATAGTGGCTACCACTGCACAGCCGAAGACGTTCACGGTTACGGTCTGCGTTTTTTGGCAACCATTGGCGTCAGTTACCACCACTGTGTAGTTGCCGGGGGCAAGGTCGGTGATGGATTGCGTCGTGGCTCCGTTGTTCCATTCATAGGAATAAGCTCCTGTACCACCTTGAGGATTGGCGGTGGCCGAACCATTGTTCACACCAGGAGCGGACTGTGCAGAAGCCGATGCGTTCGGCACCAATTCGGCAGGCTGCGTAATCGTCACCGTCTTGGTCTGTCCACAACCTTCTCCATCTGTTACGCTCACGGTGTAGCTGCCAGCGCTGAGGCTGGAAGCCGTTGCGGTGTTGGCTCCATTCGACCATGCATAGCTGAAAGTACCATTGCCGCCGCTGCCTTCGGCGGTAGCAGTACCGGAAGGTGTTCCGTTGCAAAGCACGTTGGCCTGACTGGTTATGGTTGCAGCAACGGGCTGACGCAGCACTACGTTAGTGGAAGCTGTGCTGGTACAGCCGTTGGTGGTATTGGTGACCAGAATGGAATAAGCACCATCATCATCAACTGTGGGTGTGAGGGTGTTTTCACCGGAGACGATATGGCCATTGGTCGTCGTCCAGTTGTAGCTGTACTGGCTGCCTGAGCTTGAGTTAGAACCGTTCAGCACTACTTGGTTTGCGTTGCAATTCAGGACGCCATTCGGGCCAGCGCTTGCCGTTGGCTGGGTGGTGTTCTGACCAACCACTGCTGTGGCGTTTTGCGTACAACCGTTCGTGCCCGTCACCGTGAGCACATAATTGCCCGCTGCTCCAACGCTTGGGTTTTGCAGGTTGGAGTTATAGCCATTAGGCCCTGCCCAAGCATAAGTGACGCCATTGGTAGTGGAGTTGCCAGCAATCGTCACTGAATTTGCGGAGCAAGTAAGGGTGCCACCTTGTGCGGAGGCATTTGGCACAGCTGTGTTCTGTGTAACTTCCGTTGTAGCAGAACCTGAACAGCCATTGGCGGTGTTGACAACCGTTAATTGGTAAGTACCCGAAGCATTTACTGTTGGGTTTTGCTGGTTGGAATTATAGCCGTTTGGCCCTGTCCAAGCATAAGTAGCAGTCGCAGCGTTGGTGCTGCCGCCAAGTGTTACACTGGCTGCGGTGCAGGTCAGTTGCCCACCAGTTGCAGCTGCGCTAGGCGGTGCAATATTGGTGGTAACGGTCGTCTGTGATGTACCAACACAGCCATTCGTATTGTTCGTGATGGACAAGGTATAGGTTCCTGCGCCATTGACAACAGGGTTCAGGGTGGTAGCACCTGATACAATATTACCGCCCGTGGTCGTCCACAAAATATTGTAGGTAGGGCCAGTAGGGCCAACGCCATTCAAGGTTGTTTGCGGAGCAGCACAGGTCAAAGCGCCCGGAGGGCCTGCCGAGGCATTGGGCGCCGCTGTATTGGCAGTAACGGTGGCCACTTCCGTGGAAGCACAGTTGTTATTGGAGTTGATGACCATCAATTGGTAATCACCCGGCTCGTTTACGATGCAATCGTTGAGGGTATTCTCACCCGAAACAATATTGCCATTAGGGGTTGTCCAATAATAAACATATTCATTGCCTACCGAACTGCCGTTGCCATTGAGCGCCAAGGATGGGTTATTGCAAGAAATGGATGAGTTGGCAGTTGCGAAAGCAATTGGATAGGTGGGTTGCTCCACCTCAATATTGCCTGTGTTGAACACGCAGCCGTTGGCATCCGTCACGATGGCGGAGTAAACCCCAGCCGACAGGTTTTCCATGTACGGCAAACTACCCCCATTCGACCATTGAAAACTATAGTCCGGTGTACCACCTTGCATCTCGACCGAGATGGTACCGCCTTGCCCTCCGCATCCTTCTGGGGTGACATCAACACTACTTATCGCAATGGGTGCGGTTGGCCCACCCACCGTAATCGGGCCAAGCACATTGGTGCCGCCCAAGGAGCCTGTTGCTGTTAGGGTATAGGTTCCCGGCGCCAAGTTGCTGATGTCGAGCGTGGTTGCACCATTGCTCCACATATAAGTAACGGGTGAAATACCTCCTACGGCATTCACGTTGATAGCACCATTGCTGTTACCGTAGCAGGACACATCTGTTACGCTGACCAATTCCAAAGTGGGCGCAGAGCAACCTTGGGCGAACGCCCAAAGTGCGGAGGCACCCACCTGCCCAACTTCATAAATCTTCTTGTCGGGGCAGACACCATAAATAGTAGGGTAATAACCTATTGCATAGGCCCCGTTCTGTGTATGGTTGTCAATGATGGGATAATCCGTGCCATTCACCCAGTTACCTTGGGTTCCGCCCGTGCAGCCGGGCAGGTTGTATAGGCAATCGGTGTTGGTGGCTTGATCGGCTTCAATCATGAATGCCATCACGTTGGCAGCATGGTCGTTGTACACGTTGTTGATGGCGTGCGTGTTGTGGTAGTTCCAACACGGGCCGCACCAAGTAGCCGAGAAGTCAATGAAAACCACCTTTTCGGCGTCAAGGTAGCTGTACAGGTTGTGCGTAATGCCGTTGATGTCGGCCATCGTCCAGTCAGGTGCCGTGGAACCATCGGGCAGCTGAGCATGGGCGACTTGGGACAAGCTGGCAATCAGCAGCAGCAAGGTCAAAAGTCTTTTCATAAGCATAAATAATTAGGTGTTGTGATGTGAATTTGGTAATTGCAAATGCTTTGACCTTTACAATTTACAATTATTGCAACGGCCAAAATTTCTTCCTAAATGCGCAAAACGCTAGGTGAGGGAATGCCCAAATGAGATTCGGGCTAAAGGTAAAAATTAGCATCCAAAAAAAAGCAAGTCGAAAGCCTTGGCAAAAAAAATATTTCATTCTTGTACATACACCCTTTTCACCCGCTCCGAAATGGTGGTGAAAATTTCATAGGGAATAGTGCCGAGGCAGGTGGCTAGTTCTTGCACGGGCAAGTCTTTTCCAAAAACAACAACTGGTCCGCCCTCAGTGGCTTCGGGGATGTCCGTCACGTCCACCATCGTCATATCCATGCAGACATTGCCGATGAGCGGTGCCCGCTTCCCTTCCACCAGCACGCTGAAGCGGCCATTGCCAGCCCGGCGCAGCAGCCCATCGGCGTAGCCAAGGCTGATGGTAGCAATGCGCATGGGCCGTTCGGCCTTTCCCAACCGACCATAGCCGACCGTTTCGCCCATTGCCACGTTCTTGATTTGGGAAATGGTAGCCTTCAGGGTATTCACCGTCTGGAGGCGGTCTTGTAGCAGCCCGCTACTGTCCACGCCGTACAGCCCAATTCCGAGCCGCACCATTTCCATTTGTTGCTCCGCAAAGCGAACGATGCCCCCGCTGTTGAGGATGTGGCGCATGGGTGAGTAGCCCAAGCCTCCCACCAAATGCTCGTACATTTTCTGAAAACGGGCAAACTGCTGCCTCGTAAAATCATCGTGCTGTGGCGCCTCGCTGGCCGCAAGGTGCGAGAACACCGTTTTGACCAAAACGGTGGGCCGGCTTTCGGATTCCTTCAAGAGCAGTTCGAGCAAAGGCTCAATGTCCGCTTCCTCAAAGCCGAGCCGGTGCATGCCCGTATCGAACTTGACATGGATGTTTATGGCAGCTTGCTTGCCAGTCTGTGGCGGGTTGCCCGTCCCTCCCAACGGGTGTATTGACTGCCCGTTTGGGGTGTTTTGCTGCGCAAAATGGTTCTCCAAAAACGCATAGAAATTGCGGAGCAACGAAAGGCTGTAAATCTCCGGCTCCAAGCGGTAGCGAACCAACGCCTCAAAGGTCGCTTCTTCGGGGTTCATCACCAGTATGGGCAATTGGATACCCGCTTTGCGAAGCTCTACCCCTTCGTCGGCATAAGCCACGCCGAGGTAGTCCACGTTCTGGAATTCGAGGAGCTTGGCCACCTCGGCACTGCCGCTGCCATAAGCGCCAGCCTTTACCATCACCATCATTTTGGTGCCGGGGCCAAGCTGGCTTTGATAGACCCGAAGGTTGTTGAGCAGGGCGCTGAGGTTGACCTCCAACACCGTCTTGTGGAACTTGATGGCCAAGCGGTTGGCGATGCGCTCGAACTCGAACTGGCGGGCACCTTTCAGCAAAATGGCTTCGTCCCGAAACACCAATTCCGAAAAATCATCAAAAAACGCCTGCGTGGTGGGGTAAAACTTGGCATCGAAGCTTGGCGGCAGGTACTTGCGAACGTGCTCTACTTTTTTTCCGATGCCGATGAGGCGGTCAATCCGCTTCTCGACCAGCAGGCCTGCCACCGTCCCGTAAAGCTGCGCAACGGTCTGTCCGCTTTGCAAAATATCGGACAAGATGAGCGTCCGACGCAGCTTTTTACCTTGTTGTTGCAGAAAATTGAGCGCAATGGCGAGCGAGGTCAGGTCGGAATTGTAGCTGTCATTGATGACCGTGCAGCCGTTGATGCCCTCTTTCAGTTCAAGGCGCATGGCCACCGGCTCAAGGCGGGCAAAACGTTGTAACACGGACTGCCAGTCCGTGCCCTGTCGCAACTCGGATTGCCAGTCCAAGATACAGGCCAGGCAATGCGTCGCATTTTCGATGCTGGCCGTGTCGGTGAACGGGATTTCAATTTCAATGAAATGGCTTTCGTGGCTGCTCGGCTCGTCGTAAGCCACTGAAATCTTCGTTTTCCCGTAGGAGAAAAGATAGTTGAGCACCCGCAGGTCGGCAGGCTTGCCATAGGCCGACCAACCAAGAAGTCGTGGCCCGACACCATCGGGGAAGGCAGCCGCTATTTGCTCCGCAACCAATTCATTGTCAACAGAATAGACCAATAACTTACAATCTTTGAAGAGCAGCAGTTTTTCACGAAGCTTGGTTTCCATATCCGGGAAGCCCTCTTGGTGCGCCTCGCCGATATTGGTGAAAATGCCAATATCCGGTGCAATGATGCGGGCCAGCCGCTCCATCTCGCCCGGCTTGCTAATGCCCGCCTCGAAAAGGCCTAGCGTATGCTCCGACGTGAGTTGCATCACGGAAAGCGGCACCCCGGTTTGGGAATTGAAGCTCTTGGGGCTGCGCACGATAT
>JADLHE010000495.1 GCA_020848965.1 Saprospiraceae bacterium | reverse complement strand
GGGTCATATCGGCGAGGCGGTTGCAAAGTGGCTCGGCCTCGCCGGGTGACTGTGGTTGCCATTCCAGGGCATAGGGCAGCACTGGGCGGTTGAACTGCGCTAACAGAGCCAAGGCCGTGGCCTCGGCGGGAGTGAGCAGGGCGAGCAGCTTACCAAAAACAAGGTCTATCGCCCGGTTCTGCAAAGCCTCCCCTGCGTAGCGGGCTATCAGTTGGTTGAGTGCTTCGAGGGTGCCAGGGGCTTCAGTGGCGTTGTTGCGGCAGAGTTCGTCGAAGTCCTCCAAGGAGCGGTAATTGCCACCGAGGCTACAGTGAAGGATGGACAAGGTCTCGTCAAAGTTGTGGCCCGACACTTCCAAGCAGCGCAGGGAGGGCAGGTGCAGGCATTTCTGCTTGAAATCGCCGAAGGGCACTTGGTTCAAGTCCACGGGGTGCAGCACCTCGTCGCTAAACTCCTGCAGCGAGTAGCGACCCGTGCAGATGACCGGGTAGCCGAAGCGGTTGAGGAGGTAATCGAGGAGTTCGAGTGCTTCGGGGTTAAGGAGGCCGCCTTCCGTTTCCTGAAATGATTCGAGGTTGTCCAACAGGAAGAGCGGCATCACCTTTTGTTTTTCTACGTTTTCGAGCAGCAGGAAAAAGCGGTTCCAGAGCTTTTCGACGGCAGCCAATTGGGTGCGCATGGAGAGCAGGCGGCAGTCCGTTTCGAGGAAGTCGAGCAGGGCGTGGCAGATTTTTTCAAGGTTGAGCGAGGTCTGGTCGAATGCAAAGGGCACACAGCCGTCACTATCGGCGACGAGTTGGCGCTGGGCGAGATGCAGCGCTAAGGCAGTCTTGCCCATGCCACCTTGTCCCCGCAGCAGCACGGAGCGCCCATCCCGCAGGGCGGCGAGAGCGGCCTTGCGTTCTCGTCGGCGTCCGATAAAGAGCCATTCGTCCCGCCTGCCAAACACGGCATGGATTTTTTTCAGCTTGTCGGCGAGGCGGTTCTTGCCATCGAGCAGGGCAAGCCCGGTCCGGCTGAGGCGTTTTTCGGAGGGGGCGCCCCAGTCCACCAGCTTCACCACCTGCTGGGTGAGGAAGAGCTGCGGGATAAGGCTTTGCGCTGTGAACAGGGTTTGGAGGTCGGCCTCTGATGTATGCTCAAGGTTACTCGGCAGCCAGTCTCGCTGCACCTTCCGGCCCTCGGCGAGGCTTTGGTTGAATGCCTCGGCGAGGGTGGCCCTGCGGGCGATTTTTTCATAAAAGGCCCGTGCAAAATGCGTTGCCCAGAAGTCCTTCACGCTCCAGCCCATTGCCACTACGGCGGGTACACCCTCTTGCATCAGCCGCTGCGCTGCGCCCCGGAAGCCGCCGTCCTTGCCGCTTTGCCCGGTCTGGCAGGAGGATAAGAACACCAACGCAGGCATGCAGTCGGGGTCGGCGTTCAGCACCCCAGCAAAATCGACGGCGGAGGTGAGTTGGGCGTCCATAGAGAATTCGTCTTCGAGTAGCAGATAGGCTTCGGGCGTTTCACCGAATTTTTTAGCCGTAAAAACACTGTGCCCGCTGAAGTGCAGCACATGGAATTGGTTGCTGGCGAGGCTTCGGCGCAGGCTGGCGAGGGAGCCGTCGTCAGTGAACTCGACCTCCACCTCGCCCGTCCGCATGAGCGGGGCCAGGGCATCAAGGATGACTTTTTCCTCGGCTTCGTAGTTGAGCCGTGCACCACAACCTTCGGGTGCAGCAATCATTACGAGGACTTTGAGCGGCTTGGGCAGGCTGGGTTTGAATTCCGTGAGTTTGCCCCTTTCTGGCAACCCTTTGGATACGAGCAGATGCGGGCTATCATCCGCCACGAGTTGCCAAGGCAGGTCAAGGAGGTTGCCCCTATCATCCGCAAAGCTGAGGTGCAGCAGGTGCTGCTCGGAATGCTGTTCGTGCAGCCGCTGGAATCCATCGCTGCCAAAGGCTGGCTGGGCTTCCAGGGCCTCCGTGAGGGTGGCCCGGAGTTGTCCGACATCGAAGTGGTCGTCCGTTTCGAGCGCATTTGACAATTGGGTATATGCCTGACGCAACTGTACTGCTTGTTCGGGCTGGAAGATAAGGGGGATTTGAAGGGTTTGCATGAAGGGTTGTATATATACGTATTGGCAAATGTAATGAATACGTCTTAAATAATGTTAAAATTGAATTCCATAACAGAGAGATGTATCAGCTTTGTCGTAAGCAGCTGTGCAACAGTAGGTTCTAAGGAATTTGTCAACTGAAAACTACTCAGCCCTAGTGTAGGCATTTCCCTTGAAATTCCCGATAAACGTTTTCATCTCTAACAGATTTTGAATGGTTAAAGTGTCTGTTAGTTTTCTCTTAATATCTTAATGGAGCAGCTTAATCTTTCAGCCCTATTTTTCCTTTGATAGTTTGAACATAAGCGTCTGTAAATTCCTTATTAAGTTTCCCTTCTCGATTGAGCACACTGAGTTTTGAAACCACACACTCCGATGTATTTCCTTTTAGGAAAAGTCCTTCCTCCCAGCTTGGCTCTCGCCCCATTTCCGGTTTTGGGTAAGCCAATATGCCCCATTTTGCGCCCCAATATTCATTGTACGCAAATACCTGTTTCAAGTCTGCGTCTGAAGGGATATTATTATCGGGCAATTTCCATTTGGTGTCAATGACCACTGCATGGCTTTCTTGGGTGCGAAGCACTATGTCAGGCTTGATGATTTTCCGGGCGCTTCCATCTTTTCTCTCCCAAAATACTTCCCTCGCCTGCGCCTGTATCGTCCAGCCAGTGGGAAGTGAGCGTCGCAGCCTACGGTAAAAATATTCCTCCCACAACTCGTTCATGTCGAACAGGATAGCCAGTACGTGATTCCGACCACCCCTCACGTCCGGGCGATAGTTCAGCAACAGCATGGCGGCTATTTCAAGGGCTGGCTTGTAACGTTCCGTCTTGCGGTCATACACGAGGTTCTGAAAGGTTTTGGAATTGACCGACAAATCCGGCAAGACCGGGAATTCTAGCAAGAGGCGGCTAAGTTTGTCCTTCAATAGCGGACTGTTGGCCAGCTTTGGTATAACCCGCAGTGCCTTCAGCAGGATGCGGTTGAAAATATTGTCCCGGTCATATATGCTGTGCTCGGTGTAGAACCGCTCTTGGTGTACCACGTTCCGATTGATATGCCCCGCAAATTTCAGCTTGCCTTTCAAAGCAAACAAATTTCCTTCCTGCTGGCGGTATTTTTTTACCAACCCTTCACGAAGCAAACGCTCACAGGCGGCAAGGTACATATCCAGATAGGCATCAAGGATGGAATTGTGCTTTAGCCGCAGCGATGCTTCCTGATGGGCATGTACCTGCATCCATTGACATTCCCGAAGCATGTCGAGGAGGACGGCTTGCCATTTGTCTTTGCTTACATCACTGCGGTCAACTTTGGGCAAGATTTCGATGGTCAGGTCGCCAACTTGTACGACACCGACATATTGCTTGAACCGTACCCCATTGGGCAATAGGTCAAAAAAGCAACTTTCGTTTTTACTGTTGTAAAAACCCAAATCCTCCCAGTGTTTTCGGGTGAAAACTTTGTCATCCACAAAAAGTCGGTCGTACTCGAAAACTCGTATAGGTGGCTTTCGCTTCATTGTTCTGTATTATTGTCAACCTTTTGGTAGATGGAAATGAAATCCTTAGCTGCTAAATTTCCGACATCCGCTAAAGAGAAAATGAAATTGCCTTCATATTCCCCGCCAAGCCCGGAACCTTTTTTGAAATCG
>JADLHE010000494.1 GCA_020848965.1 Saprospiraceae bacterium | reverse complement strand
ACTTTGGTTACTTCACGGCCGATGTGGAGCCATTGCCCGTTTCGCAAGGGCGTGACTACTTGGAGCCAGCAAGCCGCTTGGCCTTGGACTATCTTTCGAAGCAACAAGAAAAAGGGTTTTTCTTGATGATAGAAGGTTCGCAAATTGACTGGGGCGGCCATGCCAACAACTCGCCCTACATCACGAGCGAGGTGATAGACTTTGACAAGGCCATTGGTGCTGTGTTGGATTTTGCAAAGAAGGACGGTCAGACGCTCGTCATCGTCACTGCCGACCATGAGACTGGTGGCTATGCCATTAACCCGACATCCAGGATGGACAGCATCGTGCCCGCATTTACTACCGAAAAGCACACTGCGGCACTGATACCCGTTTTTGCATGGGGCCCAGGAGAGGAGCTGTTCAGCGGTATTTATGAAAATACCTCCATTTACGATAAAATGCGGCGGGCGCTCGGTTTCCTAAAAAAGGTTCAATAAAGGATAGGGGGTAAAAAAAGAAAGGCGGCCAATTTGGCCGCCTTTCTTTTTTTAGGGTGCTGCTGATTTTACTCCTTATCAAACCTCAGCTCTTGGATGACTTGTTTGCCACCGCTCACTTTCAGGTAAATATAAACCCGGTAAGTGCCGGATGCGGCAGTCATGTTGCCGATGCAGTATTGGGAGTCCTGCCCTTTGGAAGCGCCTTGGTGTACTTGCTTGAAAGAGGAAGGCTTGTTCTTTGAGAAAAAGTCTTTTACTACTTTCACGGCTTCGGTTTTGGAGTAGGTCTCCTCCTTGTCCATGACTGCGATTTCCACATTGGCATCGAAGTACGGGCCGAGTGCATCGGCATTGCCACTGCTGATGGCCTTCGTGATGGCGTCGAGGTTCAGCTCCTCCACGTTATTGAACGCAAGGGCCGGAGCAAGAAAAAGGACAAACAAGAAATTTTTCATGGTTTGAGTTTTATGAACGAAAATCGTCTGCACAAGCATCAGTGTTTTCATTCTGATAAAATGAGCTTGCGAAGTTCTCTTTTTCATATCAAACGAACGATTAACTTTATATGTTCGATTGATGCTTATTTTGACGAAGAGAACCTGGGGTGGGTAACAAACGGAATTGTTAAAATTGAAAGCTACACTTGCATAGCAAATAAGGTGACAACTTGTTTTTAAGATGCCTCCCTTCAAATCTTTCCCCCATTTCAAACTGTTTTTTAAAACAAACCTCATAACGAACTGCTTTGTGAAAGTGACATACCGTGTGAATTTTATTTTTGCTCCGCAAAGCCGTTTTAAACATATTAAAATTAATTATCTTGAAAACAAAGCATATAATGCTCCTCATCCTCGATGGATGGGGCAAGGGGCAGAAACCATCTGCTGACGCCATTGCCCAAGCGAACACTCCGGTGTTCGACAACCTGCTCAAAACTTGTCCAAATTCGGAACTCGTCACCTTCGGTGAAGATGTTGGCTTGCCCGAAGGGCAAATGGGCAACTCGGAGGTCGGCCACTTAAACATTGGTGCTGGCCGAATTGTGTACCAAGAACTGGCTCGCATCAACAAAGCCATCAGGGATGGCGAATTGCAGCAGCACCCCGTTCTGCTCGAAGCGCTGAATCATGCCAAGGCAAACAACAAGGCGGTGCATTTTATCGGCCTCTTGTCCGATGGTGGAGTGCATTCGCACACCAGTCACCTAAAAGCACTGTGCGAAACAACGCAGCAGCTTGGCTTGGATAGGGTATTTGTCCATGCTTTCATGGATGGGCGTGATACGGATCCCAAAAGCGGGCTTGGGTATTTGGAAAAATCAATTCAATATATTGATAATCAACAAGTTAGGTTGGCTTCGGTCATTGGCCGCTACTATGCGATGGACCGTGACAAGCGGTGGGAGCGTGTTAAATTGGCTTATGACCTGTTGGTTGGTGGCATCGGTGAAAAAACAAGTGACCCACTCGCCACCGTGCGGCAGCGCTATGAGTCTGGCGAAACAGATGAGTTTCTAAAACCAATTGTTTGTGTGGATAGTGACGGACGCCCTGTTGCAACCATTCAGGAAGACGACGTTGTAATTTGCTTCAATTTCCGCACTGATAGGCCCCGTGAAATCACGACCGTGCTTACGCAAAAGGACATGCCAGATTTCGACATGAAGACGCTCAATCTTTATTACGTCTGCATGACTCGTTACGATGAATCCTTTAAAGGGCTTTATGTTATTTTTGAAAAAGATAATTTGAACAACACAATGGGCGAGGTGCTTTCCAATGCGGGCCTTACACAAGTGCGCATCGCTGAAACAGAGAAATACCCGCACGTCACATTTTTCTTCTCTGGTGGTCGTGAGGCACCATTTGATGGTGAGCGCCGCATTATGATTCCTTCGCCAAAGGTTGCCACATATGACCTTCAGCCTGCGATGAGTGCAATTGAAATCACAGATGCCATCATCGCTGATATTGAGAGCGCTCAACCTAATTTCATCTGCCTTAATTATGCAAACACGGACATGGTTGGTCATACAGGTGTTTTCGAGGCTGCGATTATTGCGGCTGAAACTGTGGATGCTTGCCTTGGCCGTGTGCTGGAGTGCGGAAAGAAGTTTGGATACGAGGCCATTGTAATTGCTGACCACGGCAACTCTGATTTCATGATAAACGAAGATGGCACCCCGAATACTGCCCATACCATGAACCCGGTGCCATGTATATATGTTGGAGAACAAGGGAGTGCAATTTCAAATGGTAAGTTGGCAGATATAGCACCAACGATACTGGGTTTGTTGGGGGTTGAATTACCAAAGGAAATGGATGGCAAAAACTTGATTTCCTAATGCATACACTCATTCCTAAAGCCAACGCTTGCTCGACTGTTTTGACCTTGCTGTTATTGGTTGTATTCTTAACCTCCTGCACAAGTGACAATAAAGCGATACGCACGAAAAACCAAATTCGCTTCTTCGATTTAAAAGGTTATTTTGATGGTGAAATTAAACGCCTTGGTAATAGTGGTATCGCTACAAAGCTTGTGGTGGTAGGTGGATTGAATGAGTCCAAAAAGGATAGTGTAGATTTTAAAAGGGAACTTGGCTTATTCGCTATTTCGGATATTAACCGACCAGCTTGGTCTGATAAATATGCCTGTGATAGCACGTTCATGGATGGCAATCTTGTCAGCTTGAACATCAAAGCATTGGATGAAAAACTGAAGACTCAACAGATTGAAATTGGGTTTAAAGATGGCCTTGTTTCAAGAATTGAGATAAAGAATAATTCATCCAATTCAATTACAACTTCAAGCCAAGTTTTGGTTTATGAGCCTAGTATTGGATACACTGTTGAAAGCCAACAAAAAGTAGCTATGTCTGATGCTGCGCTTT